>NZ_JAXVAE010000096.1:0-68608 GCF_037460745.1 Hallella sp.
TACCCCGCCATGCCCTTTCGCTGAATAGTTACGATTTTATCGCATCAGTACTAAACCTAAATCGGTCATTAGACCGAAATAAGGAAGTATCCATAACCCCTGAACTTTAATTATGTGCAAATATAATACATACATTGAAAAAAACAAGGCTATCTAAGAAATTGGTAGAATTTTCTGATTTTTGTATACATCAAATACGAAAAAAATACTATAACTTTGTAACCCTAAGGAAGGTATAACAAATAGTTCCATAAGAATCATTTGCTATGCATTAACCTAAAAACAACTAACCATGAAAGTTATTAGAAAACACTTCTCTACCGAACAACGACTGTTGCATCACATGATGTTACATTCCAAGGATTATCCTAATCAAGGCCTATTATATGGCAGATTGGGAGTGGCTTTAGTGATGCTATAAATAATCGATACAGGTGTTCTTATTGTGAGCCAAAAGAAGGCTGATGACCCAAGATGCCACAAAAGACATTTCTAATGATATGGAAAAGAACTATGCATTGTACCCAAATCAAGCCCATTGCCCACAAAGCAGGAAAAATAACTTGCACAAGTACTTTGCTTTAACAGCGCAACAATCCGATTAGCATGGCTAACAATGTTGGCCTTGCCAATTTGAATATAATTTCAAATAATCTTATCAACCAACCTTATGAATAAAAAGTTACTGTATTTATTCCTATGTATGATGTTTTTTGCGAAGGCCTCCTACGCTCAAAAACTTCTTAAAGGAAGGATCATAGACTATTATACCAATCAAGCTTACCAGGATACACTCACCCAAGTGTTTCTTCTTACTTCTGATAGCACTACGGTAGACAGTGGATATGTGGGGCCCGAGGGCAACATAAAAACAGGGAAGACAGAGATTAAGTATTATTTTCAAGTTGAACGGGAAGGTGATTACATCATTAAGTGCACCAATCCTAATTGTGAGACGGCATACTATCCATTGAGCATCAAGTTTTACAAGCGCGAAGACGAAATAGAAGGCAAGGACATCCGTCTGAAGAAGAAGATATCCAAGAGCCTTGATCTGCCAGAAGTGTTGGTGGAGGCTACCAAGTTGAAATTCTATTTTAGCAATGACACGCTGGTTTATAACGCCGAAACCTTTGCCACCCAATATGGCTTCGTGCTAAATGACTTGCTGAGAAAAATGCCAGGAATCTCTGTTGGACCCAATTATGAGATCTACTCGAACGGAAGAAAAGTCGATGAGCTCTTGCTAAATGGAAAGAACTTTTTCAATGGCGACCGAGAGACGCTTATTGAGAATCTGCCCGCTTATATGATTAAGAACATCAAGATCTATGAGCATGTCGACTCCTTGGAGTTGCTTAAGTCGCTCGACAAGCAGCCTCCTCTTGCTCTTGATGTCAAGCTCAAAAAAGGTTACAACTCAACCACTGTGGGCAACGTGGACTTAGGCATAGGCACAGACGACCGCTATTACGGCCGATTGTTTGGCATGCGCATCCATGACATGTATCGATGGACAGCCTACGCCGTATCAAACAACACCAACCATAACGAGCAAATCGACCACAATGGACAACTTTACAATATGGATGACGGTACAGGCGACAAGAAGTTCCACGTGGCTGGCGTCAATTACAATGTTGATAGTCCATCAGAAGCTTATAGGGTTGAAGGAAAATTTAGAATACAGGGAAGCGACGAAAAGCAAACCTACAGACAAGTGTATGACGCGTTCCTAAGCGATGGGGATGCGTATACGTTCACATCAAGAAACACGAAAGCGCGTAATTTTTCAGTTCAAACAAGCCATACGTTTGATCTGTTCCCAAGAAAGAAATACAACCTGACGATCACGCCGGCCTTTGTGCATGTTCGGTCGAAGGGCGATGTGGATATAGCCCTACTCAACGCCAATGAAAACATAGCCAATGTGGTTGGCGGTAACTGGGCCGATAGCATCAGGACCAAGACACTTGGAGAGAATCTATTGATGTATGGAGTGAACAGAGTATTGAACAAGAAATACACACCAACGCATTCCACACAGATGTCGCTTAATGTAAACCAAACTTATAACATTCCTCACACACCAGACATGATTGGCTTGGAGTTGACCGGACTGTACACCACGCTGTCGACTGACACTTATGAAACCTTTGGCATCGATTACATAGCCTCTTCCCAAAACGCCAATAAATGGAAAAACCTATTCACAGATAATGGTATTAAAAATTATCAGTGGTCGGCCAAAGCATCCTATACCACATTGTTAAAGAAAATCCACACGATTGATGTAAATGTCAACTTTGCCCATGAAACATCTCATGTTGACAAAGACTGCTACAACCTTGCATCCTTGTCGGGCTGGGGCATGGATACTGAATATGAGTTGGGTATGCTTCCTTCTCAACAAGCCCTTTTGGGGACAATAGAAAGGAATAATTCCTATTCATATAGAGAACATTTGAACAAATACACGCTGGGCATCAATTATGCTTTGCAATTTCACGGGCATACTTTCGAGGTGTCTGTACCTCTATCCTTGCAAAGGAGAAATCTCGACTTTTACCAAAGAGACAACGAACAAGTCGTGACCCGGCGAATGTTTTCACCTGACATCACCATCAAATTGCGAAAATGGATGAGCGGAAACACAGGCAGTAGCTATTCTCTTAACTTCTCAACCAAAAAGTCCATGCCCGCGTTGTTCAATCTTGTCAATCAGCGCAACGACATATACGAGGTGGCCGTTACGCAGGGTAATGAAAATCTGAAGAACACAACCAGCTACACGTTAAACGGCTCATACAACTGGCGCCCGGTCTTGATGCACAGCCACGCGATTTCTGTTTCGTATAACTATTACAGAAACAAAGTTGCCACAGCTATTTATTACGACAAAACGAACGGCAAATATCTCTACACGCCACGCAATATCAACGGCAACCAGGATTTTTCTGCCATATTAAACAATTCGTTCTACTTGGACAAGAGCTATAAACACAAATTATCCAACGTCCTTTCATACACTTATATCCAGAGCATCGATTTCAGCGGCGCATCAGAAAAGGAATATGAGAACAAAAGCACTGTGCACAATTCGGTCGTCTCGGAGAAGTTGGAATATATGTTCACGTCGAGAAATACAAAATGCATAGGCACGATTGCACCTTATCTGACATTTCACAGAAGTGTTTCGCAAAGGCTGGGCTTTGAGAGCATCAATGCCTTTTTATATGGCTTGCAGGCCTCTGCCCGCATCGAACTCCCTGCGTCTATCCGTTTCAACACTGAGTTTAAAAGCGAATCAAGAAGAGGTTATAGCGACCACTCCATGAACGACAATGAACTTATTTGGAACATAGGCTTGACAAAATCTTTCAGAAACAACATCACCCTGAGCCTAAACGCAGTGGACATCCTTGGCCAGCGCAAGAACATCTACAAGGTCGTTACAGCCCAAGCCACGACCGAAAGCGTCAGCAATGTGCTTAGGCGCCACGTGATGTTCCATTTCATCTGGCAGTTCAGCAGTAAGAAAACCAAAAAGTAAAACAAACGATTGGCCTTCAAACGCCAACTTATTGGTCTAACGGTATCAATCATTGGACTATGATGACGATTACCGATAGCAATGGAGAGGTTCACTGTTGTGTTTTTTGGTTAAAAAGTTGTGTCGTGTTTTTGCGTGAAATAGAGCACGAAAAAGCCATTCTTATGCTATCGCAGTACCTAAAATGAGAGGTGCGCGTGCCGTTAGGCAGGTATCGAGTGGCGAAAGATGCCTAACCGAGCCACCGTTGGGAAGGTATCGTCTTGCGATCGGGCATGTTTCGGGGTGCGAAACATGCCTAACCGCAAGGGGAAATGCGAAATTGGGAGTGCGGAATGCTAACAAATCACCACAACGCTTTGATTATTAAGCAATTACATAAATGCGCTGAGAATGGCGTATTTCGGCCAAACATTTCCGTCGTGGAAAAGAAACGTGTAGTTTGGGCTATAGATTGTTGGCTTTTTTAGGGCTCAGACGGCATTTGGAGTGATAATGGACACACATGAGAGACTCAGACGCGGCCGCTCGGCTCTGCCACTTGCCTAAACAAGAACGCTCTGCGGTGGATAGCAATGGATGAGCCAAGTGCTACGAAATAGCAAAAGCGTTGAAACGGAGCGTGTTGTGTGGACTTTTTCCCTTACAGGGCGTGGCGCTACCCAGGGCGCTGCCCTGTGCTAAGGAGATCATTGGGCTTTCAGCCTGCATAGTTTAACTGTTGACACATCCCTCATAAGGAGAGCATTGGGCTTTCTGTCCGCATAGTTTGACTTTTGCCACACCCCCATGGAGCATGATTGGCCACATGGGATGGTGCGGCGCAACATTCAAGCTGGCGGTTACAAAGCGTGGCGAAGAAAGAACCCCGCAAATTGCTCCCCAAATAGCTGATGAACCAAGAAAAACTCATCCTTTCGCTTTGATTTCTCTGCATTTTAAAGTATCTTTGCAGACATCTTTAATTATAGCAGCAGTTATATTTATACAGAAAAAAAAACAAAAACACAATAACACAATGAACTACGATTTCAGAGAGATTGAGAAAAAATGGCAAAAAACTTGGGTAGAACAGAAGACCTACAAGGTTACAGAGGACGCTAACCGCAAGAAGTTCTACGTGCTCAACATGTTCCCCTATCCGTCGGGAGCAGGCTTGCATGTGGGCCACCCCTTAGGCTATATTGCCAGCGACATATACGCACGCTACAAGCGCCAGTGTGGCTTCAACGTGCTCAACCCCATGGGATACGACGCTTACGGACTGCCCGCCGAGCAGTATGCCATCAAGACCGGCCAGCACCCGGCCATCACTACCGAGGCAAACATCAACCACTACCGCGAGCAGCTCGACAAGATCGGATTCTGCTTCGACTGGGACCGCGAGGTGCGCACATGCGACCCCGGCTATTACCACTGGACACAATGGGCCTTCCAAAAGATGTTCATGTCGTTCTACGACAACGACCAGCAGAAGGCACTGCCCATCAGCCAACTGGTGGAGCACTTTGAGAAGCAGGGCACCGAGGGCCTCAACGTGGCGCAGAGCGAGGAGCTCTCGTTCACGGCCGACGAGTGGAAGGCGATGAGCGAGAAGCAAAAGGAAGAGACGCTGATGAACTACCGCATCGCCTACAAGGGCGAGACGATGGTCAACTGGTGCGCCGGACTGGGCACCGTGCTTGCCAACGACGAGGTGGTGGAAGGCGTATCGGTGCGCGGCGGATTCCCCGTGGTGCAGAAGAAGATGAGCCAGTGGTGCCTCCGCGTGTCGGCCTACGCCCAGCGTTTGCTCGACGGCCTCAACACCGTAGAGTGGAGCGACTCGATCAAGGAGACGCAGCGCAACTGGATCGGACGCTCGGAGGGTACCGAGATGCAGTTTAAGATTGCCGGCACCGACGAGTCGTTCACCATCTTCACCACACGCGCCGACACCATCTTCGGCGTTACGTTCATGGTGCTGGCCCCCGAGAGCGAGCTCGTGGCCACCATGACCACGGCTGAGCAGAAGGCCGAGGTCGACCAGTATCTCGACTATGTGAAGAGCCGTACCGAGCTCGACCGCATGTCGGACCACAAGGTGACGGGTGTGTTCAGCGGCTCCTACGCCGTCAATCCCTTCACCGGCGAGAACATCCCCGTGTGGATTTCCGAATACGTGCTTGCCGGATACGGCACGGGCGCCATCATGGCCGTGCCTGCCCACGACTCGCGCGACTACGCCTTCGCCAAGCATTTCAACCTGCCCATCATTCCCCTCATCGAGGGTGCCGACGTGTCGGAGGAGAGCTTCGACGCCAAGGAGGGCATCGTTATGAACTCGCCCGTGGCCGGCAAGGAGACGCTCGACGGATTCAGCCTCAACGGATGCACCGTGAAGGAGGCCATCGCCAAGACCAAGGAGTTTGTTACCAGCCACCACCTCGGACGCGTCAAGGTGAACTATCGCCTGCGCGACGCCATCTTCAGCCGACAGAGATACTGGGGCGAACCCTTCCCCGTTTACTACAAGGATGGCATGCCACAGATGATTCCTGAGGAGTGCCTGCCCATCCAACTGCCTGAGATCAAGGAATATAAGCCCACGGAGAGCGGTGAGCCACCATTGGGACGCGCCGAGAAATGGGCGTGGGACACCACCAAGAACGAGGTGGTCGACAAGAGCCTCATCGACAACACGACCGTGTTTCCCATCGACCTCTACACCATGCCTGGCTTCGCCGGATCGTCGGCCTACTACCTGCGCTACATGGATCCGCACAACGACAAGCAACTGGTGTCGGAGAAGGCCGATGAGTATTGGCGCCATGTAGACCTCTATGTGGGCGGCACCGAGCACGCCACAGGTCACCTCATCTACTCGCGTTTCTGGAACAAGGTGCTCCACGACTACAACGTGAGCTGCGAGGAGGAGCCCTACCAGAAGCTCATCAACCAGGGCATGATCCAGGGACGAAGCAACTTCGTGTACCGCGTCAACGAGCTGAGCACGGCAGAGAAGCCCGTGTTCGTGTCGGCCGGCCTGCGCAAGAACTACAAGGATGTGACACCCATCCACGCTTGGGTGAACCTGGTGAAGAACGATATCCTCGACATCGAGGCCTTCAAGAACTGGAGCCCCGAGTACAAAAACGCCGAGTTTATCCTCGAGGACGGCAAGTATGTGTGTGGCTGGGCCATCGAGAAGATGTCGAAATCGATGTACAACGTGGTCAACCCCGACGACATCGTGAACGACTATGGCGCCGACACGCTGCGCCTCTACGAGATGTTCCTCGGCCCAGTAGAAGCTTCCAAGCCTTGGGACACCAACGGCATCGACGGCTGTTTCCGCTTCCTCAAGAAGTTCTGGAACCTGTTCTGGGACAACCGCACCGACCAATGGATCGTCGACGAGCAGGAGCCCTCGAAGGAGTCGCTCAAGAGCGTGCACAAGCTCATCAAGAAAGTAACGCAAGACATCGAGTCGTTCAGCTACAACACGTCGATCTCGGCCTTCATGATCTGCGTGAACGAGTTGGGCCAGCAGCAGTGCCACAACCGCGAGTTGCTGCGCACGCTGGTCATCCTCGTCGCACCGTTCGCTCCCCACATCGCCGAGGAGCTGTGGCACCAGCTGGGCGAGCAAACCACCGTTTGCGACGCACAGTGGCCCGAGTGGAACGAGAAGTATCTTGTGGAGAACGAGATCCAGATGACCGTCAGCTTCAACGGCAAGGCGCGTTTCCAAAAGACGTTTGCCGCCAACGCCACGAAGGACGACATCGAGAAGGCCACACTCGAAGACGAGAGAAGCAACAAGTACACCGAGGGCAAGAACATCGTGAAGGTCATCGTGGTACCCCGTAAAATCATCAATATCGTTATCAAGTAAATGAAGATCAAGAACCAGCTCATTTGGAAAGAGGTAGAGGACTACGTCTTCATCACCCTCGGCCTCATGCTCTACGCCTTCGCCTTCACAATCTTCCTCATGCCCTACAAGATTGTGACGGGTGGCGTGACGGGTACGGCGGCCATCGTGTTCTACGCCACAAAAATACCCATCCAAGACACCTACATGGTGATCAACGGATTGCTGCTCGTGGTGGCCTTGAAGATATTGGGCCTGAAGTTTCTGCTGAAAACCATCTACGCCATCTTCGTGCTCGCCTTCCTGCTCTGGCTGGCTGGTTCGATCGCTCCCACCAATCCCGACGGCAGCTATGTGAAGATCTTAGGCGAGGGCCAAGACTTCATGTCGCTCCTCATAGGATGTACGCTCACAGGAACGTCGCTCGCCATCGTGTTCATGAACAATGGTTCGACGGGCGGAACCGACATCATTGCCGCATCGGTCAACAAGTACTATAACCTGTCGTTGGGACAAGTGCTCATCGGTGTCGACTTCATCATCATCGGATCCTGCCTGTTCATCCCGCAGTTTGGAGCGGGCCTCGACCGCGTGCACATGGTGGTGTTCGGACTATGCACCATGGCCATCGAGAACTTCACGCTCGACTATGTGATGAACGCACGGCGCGAATCGGTGCAGTTCATGATATTCTCCAAGAAATACCAAGAGATAGCCAACGCCATCGGTATGGAAATGGACCATGGAGTGACCATTCTCGACGGACACGGCTGGTACACCGGACAAGACATGAAGGTGCTGTGTATCCTTGCCAAAAAGCGGGAGAGCACCACCATCTTCCGACTCATCAAGATGATCGACCCGAACGCTTTCGTATCGCAATCGGCCGTCATCGGTGTGTATGGAGAGGGATTCGACAAGATCAAGGTGAGCTTGCCCAAGGATAAGAAAAACAAAAAATTAGCAGCGAAATGAAAATAGTGTTCGCAACCAACAACCAGCACAAGCTCCAGGAAATCAGGGAGATCTTGGGCGACCAGTTTGAAATCCTATCGTTGGCCGACATCGGTTGCCACGAGGATATTCCCGAAACGGGCAACACCCTTGAAGCCAACGCGCATCAAAAGGCCGAGTATGTCTTCGACCATTACCACATCGACTGCTTCGCCGACGACACAGGACTGGAGGTCGACGCCCTGGGAGGCGCTCCCGGTGTGCACTCGGCACGCTACGCCGAGGGGACCGACCACAACAGCGAGGCCAACATGGCCAAGCTGCTCCGTGAACTGGGCGACAACGACAACCGCAAGGCGCGATTCCGCACCGTCATCTCACTCATACAGATGGAAGGCGGAAACCCCGTGTGTAGCCGCGAATACCAGTTTGAGGGCGTCGTGGAAGGACGGATCGACCGCGAGAAGCATGGCTCGGAAGGCTTCGGATACGACCCCGTATTCATTCCCGAAGGCTACGACAAGAGCTTTGCGGAGCTCGGCGAGGAAATTAAAAACCAAATAAGCCACCGCGCCAGGGCTGTGAAGAAACTGGCCGAATGGCTCAAGACCGAGGGATAGACACAAACATGTTACCTATATAAAGAGCAGTTCCAACCAACGAACTGCTCTTTTTTTATCACCCCAACGAGGCTTTCAAACAATAGAACGGAGGTTTTCTCGTTTACATATTATATATGTAATACAACGATTATGATTCATCTTTTCACCACCAACCAACATACCCATCGCCCCAACGCGTTAGCCTACAAGCCTGCATCTTGGGGCCAAAGGCTATGGGCCAGCATCTGCATCACGATGCTGTCGGCCCTCGTTTCGCTACCCGCCAACGCACAATGGAAAAGCTACCTGGCCTACAGCGAGCCCACGGAGATAGAGCGCGCATCGGGAAACATGATCTATGTGCTGGCCTCAGAGGGCCTTTACAGCTACGACACGAGCGACCAGAGCCTGCAAACCTACGACAAAATCAATGCGCTCTCCGATTGCGGCATTGCCCACATAGCATGGTGCCAGAAAGCCAAACGGCTCGTCATAGTCTACTCCAATTACAACATCGACCTGCTGGAGGCCAACGGCAACGTGGTGAACATGGCCGACTACATGAACAAGACGATGACCACCGACAAGACCGTCAACGACATCTACGTAGACGGCGCTTACGCATACCTCTCGACGGGCTTCGGCATAGTGAAGATCAACGTGGCCAATGGGAATATCAGCGACACCTACCAACTGGGATTCAAGGTGAACTACAGCTACATCAAGGACGGATACCTCTATGCCGCCAGCATGGCAAACGGCATGTATCGCGCACCGCTCACGGCCAACCTCCTCGACCCCAACCAATGGACGCGATCGGGAAACTACAAGTGGCGTAAGAAAACCATGGACGAGGAATTGCTCAACATCGTGAAGACGCTCGCGCCTGGGGGCCCAAAGACCAACTACTGCGGATTCCTAAAGCTCTACGGCAACAAGCTGTTCAGCTGCAATGGAACGTTCGATGTGAAGCCCGGAAGCATACAGGTGCTCGAAAACAACACATGGACCATCTACCAAGACGACATAGAAGCCATCACAGGACGACGCTACCAAGACATTCTCGCCATAGACGTCGACCCCAAGAACAGCAACCATATCATGGCGGCAGGCCGCAACGGCCTCTACGAATTCAGCAATGGGCGCTTCGTGGCCTACTACAACAACGAGAACTCGCCCATCCAATCGTACAACAATTCGGACAAGGAATACCAAATGGTGACGGGCCTCAAGTATGACAACGACGGCAACCTGTGGATGCTCAACAGCCAGGCGCCATCGCGGTCGCTGATAGAGCTCACCGCCGATGGAGAGTGGGTGACGCGCGACCGGCCGGAACTGATGGGACTCAACGATGGCGGATTCAGCAACAAAAGCCTCGGCGACCTGAAAGACATGACGATCGACAGTCGTGGACTGATGTGGTTTGTCAACAACAACCACGTCACGCCCTCGTTCTTCGCCTACGACTTCACCAACAATGGCATGAACAGCTACAAGTCGTTCACCAACCAAGACGGAACCGAGGTGATGCTCAACAATGTGCGATGCATCGCCGAAGACACCAACGGAAACATGTGGATAGGAACCAACCAGGGACCGCTCATGCTCGAAACAGACCAGATTACGGCCAACATCCCGATTATGACGCAGGTGAAAGTGCCCCGCAACGACGGTACCAACTACGCCGACTACCTGCTGGCAGGCACCGACATCACCGCCTGTGTCATCGACAAGGCCAACCGAAAGTGGTTTGGAACGGGAGGGGCGGGTATCTATCTCATTGGCAGCGACAACATATCGCAGCTGCAACACTTCACGGCCAGCAACAGCCCTCTCCTATCCGACAACATCCTGGCGCTGGCCCTCGACGAGAAAAGCGGTGAGCTGTTCATAGGAACCGACAAAGGCCTATGCTCCTACACGGCACCCATCCCCAGCGGCGACGGCATGACGAAGGACAACGTGTATGCTTATCCCAACCCCGTGCGCCCCGACTACGCTGGCCCCATCACCATTACGGGCCTTGAAAACAACGCCGACGTGAAGATCCTGACGGCCAACGGATCGCTCGTGAGCGAAGGAAAAGCCAACGGAAACCAATACAAATGGTATGGATTGGACCGCGACGGACGCCGTGTGGCCAGTGGCGTCTACATGGTGGCGGTGGCCACGGCCGATGGCGAGACAGGGGTAGTATGCAAGGTGGCCATCATCAACTAACCACGACCATGCCCACAAGCCGCCAAGAGAGAATCGCATTTGCGCTGATGCTGCTTACCGCGCCCGCCGTGGTCTACGCGCTGACGCTGCTACGTCCCACCTTCGACGATTGGACCTACACCACCTATCCCAACACCGACCCCGACTTTTGGAAGTATCTCCTGCCGTATGGCGACTATTGGCGACCCTTCGACGGTGCGTTCGGCTATGTCGTGGCGATGGGCGACCGTTGGTTTCCCACACTCAACCACCTCTGCGTCTACCTCGGACACGCCCTGGCAACGCTGTGGGTTTGGCTCATAGCCCGACGGTTGGACTTCCACCCGGCAGCGCGCCTCACGGCAGCCACGATCCACTATGTGTCGCCCGCCATCCTCGGCACACTGCTCTCCATCGACTCGCTCAACCAAACGTACGCCTCCTGTTGGGGCTTGGCCGCCCTGTGGGTGTACCTCAGCGGCAAGCGCCACGCCATTCCCTCGTGGCTCCTGCTGTGCGCCACGGCCACCCTGTGCAAGGAGAACGGCGCCATGTGGCTGTTCATTAGCCCTTGGGTGGGCTGGCTTTTCAACAAGGTATCGGGGCGACAAGCCTGTCGGCATCTGGCGTGGGCGATGGGCCTGCTCATCGTTTACGGAACCCTCCGACTCGCATTGCCCAATAGCTATGAAAAGGAAGAGAACGCGTATTTCAACATTCCCCTGGCCGGAAGGCTATCCAACGTGGCCAAATATGTGCTGTTATCCTATACCTCTTTCGACTTTGTCAGCGTGTTCCATCGCCCGAGCCGCAACGTGCCTTACCTCTTGCTCACACTCACCCTGTCGGCACCCTACTTCGCGCTGAACCTTCTCAACGCCTACCGTAGGCGCTGCGACAGGCGGTTGTGGGGCCTGTTGGCAGCCTCGCTTGTGGCCGTCGCCCCCCACCTGCTAACCCTCTTCAGCACCATGCACGCCTATGCCGGACTGGCCCCACTGGCCTTGCTGGCCGGATGGCTCATGCCCAAGGAGGGAAACATCAGGAGGACGGCACTGGGCGCCCTGATTCTTTATGTCGTGTCGGCGATCGCCGTCGGCGCACGCCATTGGGAAAAGGCGTACCAATCGGGCATGGACGGCTACCAAATGGCCCTCGAAACCATCAGGCAGACGCACAAGCCCACACACCGCGTGCATTGCATCTGTGTGGACCATGGAGAGCACAAATACTCGAGTTTCTGCGTAATACCCTACGACTCCTACGGATGGGGCAACGCCGTGGTGTGGCAAACGGGAGGCAAATGGCCGCAAGAACTGCACGCAACCATAATGACACCCGACAACAACCCACAACAGTTGGCACAGGAAAAGCTACGCGAGGGCTACGACCACGTGTGGATTGTGGATGGGAAAAACATTCAAGTCATTGAGCGATGAAGCAACTACGCGACATATTGTTCCTACAAACGTTCGGCATTATCCTTGTGGTGCTGGGCCATTCCTTCTACCAATTTCCCAGCGACACACCCTTCATAAGATGGATCTACGGGTTCCACATGCCCCTGTTCTTCTTTATATCGGGCTACCTGCTCAAGTATGTGCATGGCGACTTGGCCCATCTGCAACTCTCTGGGCGCACCGGATACATGGCGCGCAAGGCCCGACGGTTGTTGGTGCCCTATGTGGTCATCAGCAGCCTGTTCTTTGTTCCCAAGGCCCTGATGTCGCGTTATAGCGTGCGTCCCATCCAACTCAACCTTCACGACTACCTCGACCAGCTGCTCATTCCCTACCACAACGTGTTTGGCGCCTATTGGTTCATGCCCACGTTGTTTCTCGTGTTCACCGTGTTTATCTTGGCGCGCAAGACCCTGGGACGGCATGCCACCACCACGGGCGGCATGGTGGCGCTGGGCGCATTGGGCGTGGTCGACTGCCTGATGCCCTTCGCAAAGGACAGCCTGCTCAACATCGTCGGCGTGGTGTTCTACCTGTTCTATTTCGCCTTGGGCTACCAGTACCAAGCGTCGCGCGTGGAAACGGCCATCAAAAAAGCCAATGCCGCGATGGTTTTCATCACGACACTGGCTCTGTCTGTCCTATTGATGTATGTGCCCCAAGGCTCGCTGACCGACCTGCTCATGGCGCTCAACGGCATTCTGATGAGCATCGGCCTGGCGCTGCTCTACGAGCGCCGCGGCGCCCATGCGCTCGACCACCTCTTTGGGTACACCTATACCATTTACCTTTATAGCGGCTTCTTCCAAATTGCGGCCCTCCAGGTGCTGCTCCACTTTGTGAGCCTGCCCCCGGTGGTGTATGTGCCATTGGCCTTCCTCATGGGCCTCTACGGACCGTGGGCCATGAAAAAAGCCTGGCGGAAGCTGCGCCACTAACTCAGTTCGAGCATTCGCTTGATGGGTTTCACGGCGTCGCGCGCCACGTCGGCGTCGATCTCGATGGCCGGCCATCCCTCCTTCAGCGCGTTGTAGATCTTCTGCAACGTGTTTTTCTTCATGTATTCGCACTCGTTGCACGAACAGCCCAACGAGCCCTCCGACACCTCGGGAGGCACGGGAATGAACTCCTGGTTGGGACAGGTGCGCTGCAACTCGTGGAGGATGCCCGCCTCGGTGGCCACGATAAACGAGCGCGTCTCGGGATGCTCCTGAGCATACTTGAGCATGGTGGCGGTGGACCCCTTCACGTCGGCCACGGCCAGCACAGGCGCCTTACACTCCAGATGGGCCATGACAACGGCCTCAGGATGCTCGGCCTTGAGCTTCACGATCTCCGATACCGAGAATTTCTCGTGCACATGGCAACCGCCATTCCAAAGCAGCATGCTGCGCCCCGTCACCGAGTTGATGTAGTTGCCCAGGTTATAGTCGGGGCCAAAGATGATCTTGGCGTCGGCGGGGAAGCTGTCGATGACCTTCTTGGCGTTGCCAGAGGTCACCACACAATCGGTGAGCGCCTTCACGGCAGCCGTGGTGTTGACATAGCTCACCACCTGATAGCCGGGATGCTCGGCCTTGAAAGCCTTCAGGTCGTCGGCCTTGCAACTGTCGGCCAGCGAGCAGCCCGCGGTGAGGTCGGGGCAGAGCACCGTCTTGTCGGGCGAGAGCAACTTACACGTCTCGGCCATGAAATGCACGCCACACATCACCATCACCTTGGCGTTGGCCTCGGCAGCCTTGCGCGCCAAAGCCAAAGAATCGCCCACAAAGTCGGCAATGTCCTGTATGTCGCCGGTGGTGTAGTAGTGGGCCAGGATGATGGCATCCTTCTCTTGGCACAGTTTTCGAATCTCCTTCTTCAGGTCGAGCGAGCTATCGACAGGCTCATCTACGAATCCTTTCTCCTTCCAGCTTTGTTTTACCATATCTGTTTTCGTTTCATGCCGGGATGGTTTTCAACGCCCTTTTATTATTATCTTTCTTTTTTTATTTTAAAAGAAAAAATAAAAGAGTATGATGATAGCCTGTGGAAATGTTGATAACTGAAACGCCCCAAAAGCGCCTTTCCTGCTATCCACA
Source organism: Hallella sp. (assembly GCF_037460745.1). NCBI lineage: Bacteria > Pseudomonadati > Bacteroidota > Bacteroidia > Bacteroidales > Prevotellaceae > Hallella > Hallella sp. The sequence goes on from NZ_JAXVAE010000096.1 coordinate 14,709, forward strand.
CAATGGGTGGGCTTATCCACATACGTCAATCATATCTTCCGGTTGATTATCAATCCCTTAGCCGTTTATCCACAATTGTTGTTATGTATGCAAAGTTAATAAGTTTATATCTTTTCCCCATCAAAAACTGTGGAAAAATGACTATAATCTTTTGCATAACCCTGTTGATATCCACGATTTTCAGGGTGTGGACCTGAAGTGTGGATAACCCCGAGGTTATGCACAGGGTTATCCCTACGCTTTTCAGCCAGTTATCCACAGGGTTATCAACAACCTGTTTGCAACAAACAAGCATAATAAAAAACGCCACACTCGGACCGTAGGTTCACGGTGTGAATCCTATCGGTCCGAGTGTGGCGTAGTGTAAAATGTGGGAAGGATAGATGTGGCTTACAGGTTGGCCTCCACCTTATTTATTATAAGCTGGGGGTCGAGGGTCATCATGCAGGCATGGTCGCCCCTGAGGCATTTCTTGTTGCCGAAGATGGAACAGGGGCGGCAGGGCATGTCGAGCTGCACGGCGTTGTCCATCGACTGTTTCCAGCCCAAGAAACCGGCATAGGGATGCGTGGCGCCCCACACGCTGACCACCGTGGTGCCCGCGAGCGAGGCCATGTGCATGTTGGCGCTGTCCATGCTCACCATGACATCGAGATGGCTCATGAGCATGAGCTCCTCGGTGAGTCCGTTGAGCAACGACGGCACGTTCACGCAGTTGGCGTGGCGCTCGGTGATGCCGCTGATGAGCTGCTTCTCCTTGTCGCCTCCTCCGAAGAGGAATATGCGGCACGACGGGTGGTTGTGGATCAGGGTGGCCACCACTTGCTCCATCTTCTCGATGGGATATGCCTTTCCGCGGTGCGCCGCAAATGGCGCGATGCCTATCCACTGCTGGAATGGCTTCTTCTCGCCTATCTCGGCTGGTAGCTGCCTGAGGCTGGCCGCCGTGGGCATGAGCGGATAGGTTTGGCTCATGTCGATGGGGTAGCCCAACTTCTCGAACACTTGGGCGTAGTTCTCAAAGGCTGTGGGCAGCGGCTCGAGCACCTTGTTGTTGGCCGAGGTGAGTTGTCGGCGTTCAGGGCGGTGCTTGTCGAGGTGGGCCACACGGTAGCGGTCGAGGTTGAATCGCATACGCAGGTAGTCGGAGCGCAGCACGTTGTGGAGGTCGGCGATGGCTGTGAAGTTCTTCGCCGTGAGCCTGCGGTAGAGCGCGTTGAGCCCCTTGATGCCATGGTACTCGCCTTTGGTGTCGGCTCCCATGAACCCCACGTTGGGCGCAAGGTTCTCATAGAACGGACGGGCAAAGGGCCGCGACAGCACGGTGATGCGCACGTGCGGGTATTGGTGGGCAAGTGCGCACACCACAGGCACGGTCATGGCCACATCGCCCATGGCCGAGAAGCGTATGACAAGAATGTGGTCTGTCTTCATTTTTTGTTCCCGTAGAGCACAGGGTTGGTGCTGGGGTCGTTGTACATCTTCATCTGGCGGTACACTTTCATGTACTTCCTTCCAGCCTCAATGTCCTCCAGCAGCTGGTCGATGGCAGTACCCAGGTCCTTCTGTTGCTCCAACAGGATGGCCAACTTGTCCTGGCAGCGCTGGCGGTGCTCTTCGCTGGCGTCGTGGCGCTCGGCCTGCTCTTTCATGTGGTAGATCTTCAGGGCGAGAATGCTCAAGCGGTCGATGGCCCATGCGGGGCTTTCGGTGTTCAGCCGAGCGTCGTCCTTAGGCTTGACGTCGCTGTACTTCTGGCGGAAGTAAGAGTCGATTTGCTCCACAAGGTCGGTGCGGTCCTGGTTGCTGCGGTCGATGCGGCGCTTCAGTGCCAAAGCCTCAATGGGGTCGATGTGTGGGTCGCGGATGATGTCCTCAAGATGCCATTGCACGGTGTCAATCCAGCATTTCAGGTACAAACGGTTGTCGATTTCATCGCGATCATAGGGGTTGTTGATAGGCGTGTCAACGTTGTCGATGACGTGGTAGTCTTCGATGGCCTTGTTAAAAATAACGTTGCAATGAGCTGTAAATGACATTCTTTATAGTGATTTAGATTTCGTGCAAAGATACCTATTAATTTCGAGATATGCAACAAATAACAGATAAAATAGTGACAGATATTTGCACAATGTATGGGTGTTTGTGCAAGCGAGAGTCACTTTTATTCAAAAATATTTGCGTATTTACCAAAAAATCAGTTACTTTGCAGCCTGTTTGATAAGAAACTAATAATAATCAATTTTAAAATTTACAATTATGTCAGAAATTGAATCAAAAGTTAAGGCAATCATCGTTGACAAACTGGGTGTAGACGAGGCTGAGGTTAAGTCTGAGGCAAGCTTCACTAACGATCTGGGCGCCGACTCACTGGATACCGTCGAGCTGATCATGGAGTTTGAGAAGGAGTTCGGTATCTCTATTCCTGACGACAAGGCTGAGACCATTCAGACCGTGCAGGACGCCATCAACTATATCCAGGAGAACGCCAAGTAAGTTGATAGCCATCCCGTTTAGCGTTTAGTGTTGTCTCGACAGATTGTCACCACACTAAACGCTAAACTTTTAACATCATTTTCAATCAATGGAATTAAAGAGAGTAGTAGTAACAGGTCTGGGTGCCATTACTCCAGTCGGTAACTCGCCTGAGGAGACCTGGCAGAACCTCGTGGCTGGTAAAAGCGGCGCAGCACCTATTACACAATTTGATACGACGAACTTCAAGACGAAGTTCGCCTGCGAGGTGAAAAACCTCAATGTCTGCGATTACCTGGACCGCAAGGAGGTGCGCAAGATGGACCGCTACACGCAGCTGGCCATGATTAGCGCCATCCAGGGTGTCAAGGACTCGGGACTCGACCTTGAGACGGTGGACAAGAGCCGCATCGGCGTCGTTTACGGCGTGGGCATCGGCGGTATCCACACGTTCCAGGAGGAGGTGGTCTACTATGGTCAGCACATCGAGGCTGGTCCGAAGTTCAATCCTTTCTTCATCCCGAAGATGATTTCCGACATCGCTGCCGGACAAATCAGCATTCACTTTGGTTTCCATGGCCCCAACTACGCTACGACAAGCGCTTGCGCATCATCGACGCACGCTGTGGCAGACGCATTCAACCTGATTCGTCTGGGCAAGGCCGACGTCATCGTCTCTGGAGGTGCCGAGAGTGCCATCTGCGCCACTGGCGTGGGCGGTTTCAACGCCATGAAGGCTCTCTCAACACGTAACGACGATCCTGAGCACGCTAGCCGTCCGTTCAGCGCCAGCCGCGACGGATTCATCATGGCTGAGGGCGCAGGTTGCCTCGTGCTCGAGGAACTGGAGCACGCCAAGGCTCGTGGCGCCAAGATCTATGCTGAGATCGCTGGTGAGGGCATGAGCGCCGACGCTTATCACATCACCGCGTCGCACCCCGAGGGTCTCGGAGCCAAGCTCGTGATGAACGCAGCGCTCGAGGACGCTGGTATGTCGGTCAACGACATCGACTACATCAACGTGCACGGAACGTCCACACACGTGGGCGACATCTCTGAGGCCAAGGCCATCAAGGACGTGTTCGGTGAGCAGGCTTTCAAGCTCAACATCAGCTCCACCAAGAGCATGACCGGTCACCTGCTGGGCGCCGCCGGCGCTGTGGAGGCCATGGCTTGTGTGATGGCCGTGAAGAACGACATCGTTCCGCCTACCATCAACCATGAGGAGGGCGACGAGGATCCCGAGATCGATTATAACCTGAACTTCACATTCAACAAGGCTCAGAAGCGCGAGGTGCGCGCTGCGCTGTCAAACACCTTCGGTTTTGGCGGTCACAACGCTTGCATCATCGTTAAGAAATACGCTGAATAATGAACGTGTTTGTTTTCAGAGACTTGATAGAAACAATAAGGCTCCCTTTCCGAAAGGACAAGGAGCTTTATTTGTCTTTACGCGACATCATCGGTTTCGTTCCACGCGACATCAGCTATTACAAGATGGCGCTCATGCACAAGAGCGTCATGCACCGCAACAAGAAGGGTAAACCAGTCAACAATGAGCGCCTGGAGTTTCTGGGCGACGCCATTCTCGACGCCGCTGTGGGCGACATCGTTTACCACCATTTCCCCGGAAAGCGCGAGGGATTCCTCACCAACACGCGATCGAAGTTGGTGTCTCGCGAGACGCTCAACCGCCTGGCGGTGGAGATGGGCATCAACAAGCTCATCCTTTCGAGCGGCCATTCCATGTCGCACAACAGCTATATGGGCGGCAACGCCTTTGAGGCGCTCGTGGGGGCCATCTACCTCGATTGTGGCTACGACGCCTGCATGCGCTTCCTCAACAAGCGAATCCTGTCGCAGATGATCAACATCGACAAGGTGGCTTACAAGGAGGTGAACTTCAAGAGCAAGCTCATCGAGTGGACGCAGCGCAACAAGGTGAAAATGGAGTTCCGCGAGATCAGCACCGGAAGAGACCAGAGCGGCAGTCCAACGTTCACCTATCAGGTGTTCATGGAGGGCGTGGCAGGTTGCGAGGGACAAGGATTCTCGAAGAAAGAAAGCCAGCAAAAGGCCTCGAAGGACACGCTCAACAAGCTGAAACGCGAGCCGCAGTTCATCGACGCCGTGTTTGCCGCCAAGGGCAAGCGCACGAAGATGGAGGAGGAGCCTGTGCAGGCGTTGCCCGATACCTGCGAGAGCTCCGCGTTCATCGTGACGGATGGCACCCAAGTGGTTGCCGACGAGAAGCACGAGACGGCCTTCCGCGAGCGTGTGTTCACCGAGAGGGAAAGTGCCGTTGACGAGCGTAGGGCCGCCGTCAGCGAGATGGGTGACGCCGAAAACCATTCGATGGCCGGCACCGAGAACGCTGACAACGAGTTCGACCTGAGCGACATCAGCGCCAAGGCTCAAAGCCGTGAGGACATCATTGCGGCCGCCGAGAAGGAAGCCTTCGGAAGCTCCCATGAGGCATGATGGCCACTATCATCAAAAAATACTAAGCTGTAAATATTATTATCAGTATCTGATGAAGTGTGCGTAGTGCTCCAACCATAAAGCGCGCACGTTCCGATAAACATATTGTGCAGTTGAAAAAAATCAAGTAAAGCTTTCCTATGGTGCTTATAAATAGCATTATAGGAAAGCTTTTACTTGTTTTTGCTTATCTCAATATAGCAAACTGCCGTTTACAAACGCTTTGTCTCTTTCTTGAACAACCCATCCAAGACATTGTTGGCTGATGCTGATTGGGAAGAATTAATAGCAAACCTGGAATGTGCCATACCAAACTTTCGGATAGTAAGATTTGAGACTGAGCAGATTTCGAAAGACTGTTACCGTTTATGCGTTTTGATTCGCTACGGCTTTAAACCATCCGAAATAGCTCTCATCATGGGAAAGACGACCTCTTTCATAACGAAAACGCGGCAGTTTCTTTTGCATAAGATATATCAAGTTTCAGGCACTGCGCAAGAGTTTGATGTCAGGCTCTTGGATATCTTTTAACCCAAATCGGTCTAATGACCGTTTGTGGTTTAGGGTTCGAACGCCTATAAACCACGTAAAACGCCACAAGCTATCAGCAATGTTCTGATGCTTGTGGCGTTTCGTTTTGGGGCTTCAGGCGGTCTACAAGGCCGCTTTTATCCTTCTTATTTCACCCTTGATGTGATGGGGCTCTTGGTTCCTTTCATTCCTGTGAGGAACGCCTTGGCCGATCCGAAGCGGAGGTGCATGTCGAGCCTTACGGGCACATGGTTCTTGTCGTCGGTGACGAAGAAGTCCACAATTTTCTTGAATCCCTCCCCTTTCTCGTTCTCGAGGTATGCCAGTTTGAGGCATCTGTAGGTGTGTCCGTCGTCGGTCTTGACGTTCACCTTGCCCTCATAGCGCAGCCGGGCGGGGTATCGCCCGTTTCCGTCGGCCATGGGGAAGTTCACGTCGTGCCCTTTCCGCCATCCCGTTGGGTTGAACGAGCGTGCGCGTAGGAAGATGCTCATCATGTCGAACACGCAGTCGTTGTAGGTGTGTTGTTCCCACGAGTGGGTTCCGTTGCCGTGCTGTCGGTGCTGCTTCACGTGGCATTTGCCGTTGGGGTAGCTGTAGAACACCTCGTCTACGGTGTATCGCGATCCCTCGCGTGCTCCTTTTCGGTAGTAGATGGGTTCCAGGTTGAGCGTGTTGTAGCACAGCAGGGTGTCGCGCAACACAAACATCTTGTCGACCTTTTGGTTGCCTCGTGTGATCAGGCTGCTGCGCCATGCAGGCTGTCCGTTGCGCTTGCTCTGAACCGTTGAGAACGAAGCCGTTCCGGCCTTCACCCACACGAATTTCCAGTTGTAATAAAGATTATAGGACAGAAACTCGCCCGACTTGAATGCGTCGTTATGGAACCCACACTGCGCCTTTGCCGGCAGCATGGCCAGCATGAGGCAGCATGCCAGGAGAAATGTTTTCGCTTGTTTCATGATACTTAGTGTTACAAGTTGTTGTTTGGTATGTACTCTATGCCCAGCTTCTTGGCTCGCTCCTCGTTGCGGTGCTTGATGCTCTTGGCCTTTTCGCCTTTCTGCTTGGTTATCTGCTCGGGTTTCTGCTTGTTGAAGGGACGCGCGTTGGGATTCCATGTCAGCGTGAGGTCCCATTTGGCCCTGCACTCAATGGTCTCGGGATAGTAGTAGACCTTCTCTGGCTGCCGGTCGGCGTCGTAATCGCCCGTGTCCCACTTGCCGTTTTGGTTTTCGTCGAGAATCATTCGCATGTAGTATTTGCCCGCCTTGAGGTAGAAGAACTCCGCCTGCCCGTTGTGGGTCGTTGCTTCCTTGACCACTTGGTCCGATCCGTCGAGCAGCTGTGCGATGACAGGCTTTCCCTCCATGCCCTGCAGGGTCATGAGGAGCGTGGCGTACTTGTCGAGCGACCTGACGCGCACCCCCTGCTTGATGGCTATCGAGGCTTGTCCGTAGATGGATTGGAAGGCGGCGCTGTCAATCTCCAGGCTGTATTCCATTTCGGGTTTCCATGCCGCCTTGAGCACGAAGGTTTGCGAGTCTTTTCGGTCTATGCGGTATGGCTCGGCGTACCATAGCGAGTCGGTGGGTTGGTGCGAGTAGAGGTGTATGTGGGCCGTGTCGACGTCGTTGAGCGGTTTCTTGGCCGTTATCCAGATGTTTTGGTCGGGATCCATCTCGCCAAGGGGCGCCATGTTGAGTTTTAAGGGCTCGGGCCTCATGATGGAGTCGTAGGGTTCCCCGCGCTTTTTCAGCTTGGCTTGCTCCTTCTGCCATTGCTCCATCTTTTTCTTTAGGTCCTTCGTTCGCTTGGCGTAGGGTTCCTTTGAGATGATCTTGATGGTGTCGGTTTGCAGCTGCAGCGTTCCGAGCGTGTCGGTGATGTGGTGCGTGAGGGCCATGGTCAGCGTGTCCTGGTTCACCAATGTGGTGTCGCGCAGCCAATAGGTGATGGTGTCCTTATGCTCCGTTGGTTCGATGATAAAGGCGTTGTTGGCGTTGAAGTTCAGTCCGGTGATGCTGGGCAGAATGCTGTCGCCGTAGGTGTAGAAGAGCGTAAAGTGGTCGGCCTCCTTTCGTTCGGCCTTGAGATAATACCTGTCGGTCATCACCTCGTTGAATGCCCTGAGGCAGATGTTGTCGGGCAGGAAGTGGGTGTAGGGCACCGTTTTGATGCTGGCAATGTGTAGCGAGTCGAGCCATGTGGTGTCTTGTCGTGTGTCTTCCTTGAACGAGGGCACGACCCGTTCGTGCTGGAAAGCCACCATTTCGCTCTTTTGGCTGAACACGAAGTCGCCATCCGCATCCTGCAAGGCGTAGATGCGGTAGGTTCCGGGCGCCACGCCCTTGATGGTGAAGTGTCCGCTGGCGTCGGTCTTCGACACGCGCAGCATGGGCTTCTTCTTGAAATAGTCGTTCGAGATGCTGTCGTAGAGTCCCACGAGAATGCCCTTCACGGGCTCCAGGTTGCTGGCTTCCACCACATATCCCGACACCTCGAGCGTGTCGATATGGTCGCCCGTTGAGAAGCTATAGGTGTAGCTGCCCATGGGGTTTCCCTCGTTGTTGTCGCTGATGGCGCTCGAGAAGTCGATGGTATAGGTGGTGTTGGGTTTCAGCGAGTCGAGCAGCTCCACGCTGATGCGCTTTCCTTGCCCTTTTATTTCGGGCTGGTTGAGCTGCGGTGGCGACACGACGACGTTCTGTGAGGGGTTGTCTATTTTGATGAACTCGTCGAAGTTGATGTAGATATGTCTTCGGTTGACGTTGACGCCCTTGTCGGCGGGTGAGCAACCGATGACGCGTGGCGGCGTCTCGTCGTACCATCCTCCGTCGGGGCTGCCCATCTTGGCGCACGACATGAGCATGAGTGTGGCGACGAAAAGTGTCAGCAGGCTGATTGCGCGCATGGTCACCGTCTGCTTTTCCTTTCGTAGCTGCTTGCTGTTATCTGTCTTGTTGTTCATCTTCTAATTGGCTTTTTCTTACTGATTATCCGTGGGTTGCGGCGCTGTGTGGCCGTTTCCCCACGATGGCGGTTGCCGTTTCCCCATGGGTTTTTAGCCCTTGTTCATCTCCAGCAGCTCATCCATGTTCTTTCGTGAGTTGCTCAGTCGGGGCACCTTGTGTTGTCCGCCGAGGCGTCCTTTCTGCTTCAGCCAGTCGTTGAACAGTCCCTCTTTGGCCTTCACCACCTCCAGGTGCTGCAACGTCACGTTGTGCGAACGCTTGGCCTCGTAGTCGGAGTTGAGCTCCTGCAACTTCTCGTCGAGCGCCTGTGCGAACCGCTCCAGGTTGTCGGGGTCTTTGCTAAACTCGATGAGCCACTGGTGCCGGCACTTGGCGTTCTTGTCCATGTAGACCGGTGCGGCGGTGTATTCGAGCACCTGTGCGCCCGTTTTCTCGCAGGCGTAGGCCAGTCCCTTCTCGGCGTTGTCCATGATCAGCTCCTCACCGAAGGCGTTGATGAAGTATTTTGTTCGTCCTGTGATGATGAACTTATAGGGTCGTTTGGATGTGAACTCCACCGTGTCGCCAATCATGTATCGCCACAATCCGCAGCTGGTGGTTATCACCATGGCGTAGTTGCGGCCAATCTCCACCCCTTCGAGCGGCACCACCGTGGCGTCGGGGCGTCCCACTTCCTCGAGCGGAATAAACTCGTAGAACACACCATAGTCGAGCATGAGCAACATCGATCGGTCGGTGGGGTCGTCTTGTATGCCAAAGAATCCCTCCGAGGCGTTGTATGTTTCCATGTAGTGCATCTTCGAAGAGGTGATGAGTTGCTCGTATTGTGAGCGGTAGGGGGTGAAGGCTATTCCTCCGTGGAAGAACACCTCCAGGTTGGGCCACACCTCCTCGAGGTGCTTCTTTCCCGACAGCTCCATGACGCGTACGAGCACGCTGAGCATCCACGAGGGCACACCCGATATGTTGGTGATGTTCTTATGCAGGCACTCCTGTGCGATACGGTCGCGCTTCACCTCGAAGTCTGATAGCAGCGCCGTGCGCTTTCTGGGCACTCGCATGAGGTTTACCAGCGGGTTGATGTTTTCGATGAGGATGGCGCTGAGGTCGCCCACGAGCGATCCGTCCACGTTGTAGTTGGGCGAGTGGCTGCCTCCCAGTATGAGCGACTTGCCGTCGAAGAGTCGGCTGTTGGGGTTGTTGCGGAGGTAGAAGGTCACCACGTCCTTGCCACCCTGGTAGTGGATGTCGTGCAATCCCTCGGCCGAGACAGGTATGAACTTCGACTTGTCGTTGGTGGTTCCCGACGATTTGGCGTACCATTGCACCTGTCCGGGCCACAGCACGTCGGCCTCTCCGTGGCGCATGCGGTCGATGTCGCGCTTCAATTCCTCGTAGGTGTTGATCGGAACATTCTTGGCAAACTCCTCATAGCTGTTCTTGGGCGACAGCAGGTGGTTGCGGCCATATTCGGTGTTGGAGCCTCTTTCCAGTAAGTGGCGCAGCACGGCTTCTTGCAAAGCCTCGGGCTGGGTGTAGTGTTTCTCCAGTGCATACTGGCGGGGCTTAAAGAATTGGCCCACTATTTTTGTTAAACTCATGCGTTTAATGACTTATATTTAAGGTGCAAAGTTACCCTAAAACTTTGATATTATAGTAAAATTTAGTTATTTTAATGATTGGAAACGATTGCCCCCTCTCCCCCACCGACCTGTAGACCATAACGTTTGGAATGGCATAAACGTAGAAAAACACTTATTTTCTCGCCTTTCTTTTGTTCCGTTTGGTTATTTTGCCTTACCTTTGCAACCATCAACCAAGCTATCTAAAAAACTAAGCTATATGTCGAAATTATCTACCCTTCTACTCCTTTCGGCTTTGTCGCTCACTTCGCAGGCCCAGCACACGCTGACGCGCTCCGAAGCCATGACCCTCTACACCACAGAGGCGCCCAAGCGCGTTTCGGTTCATGACCCCTCGGTGGTGTGGGACACGCAGAGCCAGCAGTATTACATCTTTGGCTCGCACCGTGCGCAAGCCCGCACGGCCGACCTTTACCAATGGACCCACATAGCGCCCGCCATACCCTGGGGAACGGTCGTTGGTGGGGCCATCGTGCCGGGAGCCACCAACCAGGAGGCCTTTGCCCATCCGCAGGTAACGAGCCTCACCACCGCCGCAGGCCGTACCATCAGCCTGCCCAACTTCGATGCGGCGGCCTGGTCGGCCCTGGCTTCCAAGGATTATAATGTCGACGGCAACCTCTGGGCGCCCGATATCATCTACAATCCGGTGATGAACAAATGGTGCCAATACCTCAGCATCAACGGCGACAACTGGGCTTCGAGCGTGGTGCTGCTCACCGCCGACAACATCAATGGTCCCTATGTTTACCAAGGGCCGGTGGTCATTGGCGGGTTCAATGGCAAGAACGCCAACTCGTATAAGAACACCGACCTCGAGCAGGTCGTAGGCACACAGGCCTCGTTGCCCAGCCGCTACAACAAGCAAGACAAGTGGGGCGTTACATGGCCCAACTGCATCGACCCTTGCGTGTTCTACGATGAGAACGGCCAGCTGTGGATGTCGTATGGCTCATGGTCGGGCGGAATATTCATGCTCAAGCTCGACGCCAAGACCGGTTTGCGCGACTACGACGCCACTTATCCCCTTGTCGGAAGTGGCGCCAATTACACCTCCGACCCCTATTTCGGCAAGAAGATAGCCGGTGGCTACTACGCTTCGGGCGAGGGATCGTACATACAGTACATTGGCGACTACTATTACCTCTTCATGTCCTACGGTGGACTGACCTCCGATGGTGGCTACGAGATGGAGGTGTTTCGCTCGAAGAACCCCGACGGGCCCTATGTCGACCCCAAGGGCACATCGGCCCTCTTCGACCGTTATCTCTTGAACTATGGCACGAACGGCAGTTTCCGCGGCGAGAAGATTCTCGGCAACTATGAGAACTGGGGGTTCATGACCACCGGAAAGAAGACCTCCTTCAGCACGCCAGGCGAGCTGTCGCAGGGCCACAACTCGGCCATCACCGATGCGCAGGGCCGCAGTTTCCTCATTTACCACACCCGTTTCAACGACGGGTCGGAAGGCCACACGGTGCGTGTTCACCAACTGTTCACCACGAGCAACGGCTGGTTGGCCGCCGCCCCCTTCGAGTTTACGGGCGAGACCGTCAACGACGACAGCATTGCCACGCGCCAGCGTTTCAGCGCCCACGAGTTGGCCGGAACCTATCAGGTGCTCGTGCATAAGCAGGGAGTGGACTATAAAAACCGCGAGACGGTGAAACCCATCGCCGTGACCCTCACCGAGGACGGTAAGGTGACGGGCGCTCTCACCGGCACCTGGAGCCTCACCGAAGGCACCTCGTATATGACCCTCAAGGCTGGAGGCGACGCCTACCAGGCCGTGGTGGTGGAGCAGCACATGGAGCCCTATACCATCAAGGCCATCGCCTTTACCGGAGTGGGCACGGCGGCCACCGTTTGGGGCTATAAGATGGCGGACGCCTATGCCTTGTCGTACCTGCTCCGCACGGCCACCATGCCTGTGGGCCAAGGCAAGACCGTCAACAGCAACGTGAACCTCTATGGCGTTACCCAAGGCTACGACAATGTGAGCGTCGCGTGGAAATCGTCGAACCCAACGATCCTCAGCGACGATGGACACTACAACCCCGAGGCCATGACGGCCGACAACATGCCTGTCGACCTCGTGATGACGCTCACCTCGGGCGACTGGCAGTGTGTCGACACCTTCTCGGTGAACGTGCGCAAGACCACCATTCCGGACCAGGCCGACATAGAGAGCGGCACCGTGGCTTATTACAACTTCGACAACCGTCCGATCGTCAACGCCTTCGATTCGGCCCAGGTGGCTCGCATGAAGGGCCAGTCGGGGGCCTCCGTGCCCTCGCTGCAGGCCGACCACGAGCGCAGCGGACAGTTTGTCCACACCCAGTTTGGCGCCAGCGGACACGCCAGCTATGTGCAGATGGACAACCCGCTCAACGGTGCCACGCTCACCGATGGCTTCACCGTGTCGTATTGGACACGGCTCACCGACGAGAACCTGTGGGACTGCCTGTTCAGTTTCTTCAACCCCCTATCGCAGGCGCGCTTCTACATGACGGGCAACGCCTATGTGGGCTACAACAACAATACGGGCAACTGGATCGACCTCAACCATCCATCGACCGTTACGACGGGCTATCTCAATGCTGGCAAGTGGGCGTTTGTCACCATGACCGTGTCGCGCACCGACGGTGTGAAGCTCTATGTTGATGGTTCGCAGAAGAACCTCAGCGCCGTGGCGGGCTCGCAAAACGGCACAAGCATCACCACCAAGGCACAGTTCGACTACAACGAACTGGTCGACTTTGTGGCCTCTTGCTCCAATATGTACTTGGGTTACGGATCGTTCTGGGGATCGGCCGAGGCGTCGTTCGACGACCTGTTGGTATTCAACCGTGTGCTGACGCGCACCGATGTGCGTGCCTTGAACATGGCCGCCAACCGCGAGCACAACTTCACCCCCACGGGCATCGTGGCGCCCATCGCCAACCGCCGAGCCACCGCCGACCCGAAGGTCTATAACCTCCAAGGTCAGTGTGTGGGATTGTCGCTCAGCGGTCTGCGTCCCGGAGTATATGTGCAGAACGGAAAGAAATATGTTGTGAAGTAGCGTGTGGGGCATTGTGCCCGTGGAAACGACGGTAAGCGTTACCATGTTTCGACATTGATAAAGAGCTCCCCATCTTCTCTCTTCGGAAGATGGGGAGCTCTTGGGGTTAAGTGGGTTTCGATGATCCGAATGGCACTATCTCTTGGCTACTTCTTGTTAGGGAATGTCCATGTAATCTTTTATTATCCATCCGTTATTATTAACCGTAACCAAATAATACCGTCCCATCATGGTGCGGAAGTCGGCTGTGTAATAAGGTAGAAAAAAATCTGTTGGCAAATGTTCAATTTCAAAGCGCATTTCAGAAAATGCAATGCGTACGTTCTGGTCAGGTTCTTGTGGCAGCAACAACTCCAATGTATATTCCCCCCTTGCCTTTTCGTGTAGAAGAACAGAGAACTGACATTCGATGTTTCTGATATCTACTGCAAGATTAAGAAAGTTGCTCAATGCGAATGTGCTGATATCACTTGTTGCATGCCAGTCGCCATCGAGAACGCGTTGGTTGAAACATTGGAAGAAGTTTGTGGGGCCAGAGTAATAATTGTATGCTACCTGTGTGCCATCGTAGAAACTTGAAACGGCAGGATGGCCGGAGACAATGAACCCCATGTAATTCTTGGGCGAAAAAAGCCATACGACATCGCCATGATACCAATCAGACAAATGTTGCCAACGTTTGGCTATTTGGGCAATGTGTTTTGGGCATTCCTGTCCCTTTGTATCTGTTAGACTTTGTAATAGTAGATTTGTGTTTCTCCAAATTCCCCTAAATGGTCTTAATCTTTTTTCAGGACATGATTTCATCACTTCCGTTATGATAACTGCCGGATAATTGTTTCCTCCAATAAAAGGGGCCGTCAATGAATCGAATCCCGCATAAGGATTATTGCTTGTGGCATACTTGTAGTTCTGATAGAAGGCTTCTTTCATTTCCTTAACAGTAACACTGTCTTTGAAATGACTTTGCTTAAGCCATTTGTGTACTTGAAGGTGGCAAGTGTGATTGTATATGCGAACTTGATTTTCCATGCCTAAATCAGGAAAAACATAGTCGCTCTGGGCAATAGCGATTATCGGCATTAAGCAGACATTTGCCACCCAAATAGTCTTTAAAAGAAAACGATTTAACATATCCAAAGGATTTTTGTTATTTTACTCGCATATATCCCCATCAGGATCAGCTTCATTATAATATAGTTTGAGGGCAAAGATAAACATTTTATTTAATTATTAGATATTGTAAATGTTAATAAAATGGACTTACCTGACATTTAGAGATGATTTGAACTTCTGTTCACTTCTGACAGTTTTTGGCTTCAGATGGCTTCACCGCTTCTGAGTGTAAATACTTACAAGCATCCTTCATCACTCCAATGTGGATGAATCTGAGAGAAATCTTGGTAGGAGAAGCCTGCGAAGGCATCAGGTTGAAGCGTTATGCCCAATGTTGGACGAACGTGAATTAAGCCAACAATCTATAGTGAAAACTACACATTTCTTTTCTTTCACGGAACTATTTGGCCGAAATATGCAATTCCCGGTGTGTTTACGTAACACGTTGTTGTTCAAATGGTTGTGATGATTTCCGATAATTCTACACTCAGAGTTTGACCTCACGCATTGCCGTTGGGCATGTTTCGCATTGCGAAACATGCCCGATCGTAAGACGATACCTTCCCAACGGTGGCTCGGTTTGGCATCTTTCGCAACCCGATACATGCCTAACGGTACGCGCATCTCTCATTTTTGGCGCTACGATGGCGCAAAAATGGCATTTTCGTTGTCTATCTCGCGCAAAATTCCAACACAACTTTTTAACCAAAAAACTGGACGAATGGAACCCGTCGCAACTCTCTTGGCCTACTTCACCACCTTGCGCCCGTTGAGGATATACACGCCGTGGGCGGGCGGTGTGGTGAGCCTTTGGCCTTGCAGGTTGTAGAGCTTGCTACCGCTGGGTGTGTCGATGGTTGTGTGGTCGATGGCCTCGTTGCCGCTGCCGTTCACCTTCTGTGGGTTAAAAAAGATTGCGCTTGCAACTCCGTAAAGGTTGCAAGCGCAATGGCTGTAAGGATAACTTTTATGTTCATGTGTGTCCTTTGTGTGTTCGGAAGCGTTCTCGATGAGCTCGAGTAAGGGGCTACGAGAGCTTCCAGGTCACGCCATCCTTGGTGTCGTTGACTTCGAATCCGGCTTCGGTGAGCGTGTTGCGAATCTGGTCGGAGGTGGCCCAATCCTTGGCCTCCTTGGCCTTCTGGCGCATCTCGAGCACCATGTCGACAATCGTTCCGTAGGCCTTCTCGCGGGCTTCGTTGTTGGCTCCGCGGTTGTTCTGCAGTCCGAGCACGTCGAAGGTGAACAGGCTCATGGTGTCGGTGAGCTCCTGCAGGTCGTCGGCAGAGATCTTGAGCTTGTGGTCGACGAGCTGGTTCACCAGGTGGCAAGCCTCGAAGAGCGCGCTGATGACGAGCGGCGTCTGCAAGTCATCGTTCATGGCGTCGTAGCAACGCTGGCGCAAGGCGCGCACCACCTTTTGCGTATCGGGCGACGATCCCTTGGCCACCTGCACGCGACCGAGATCGGCAATGCCGTTCATCAGGCGGTCGTAACCCTTCTGGGCGGCCTTCAGGGCGTCGTTGGAGAAGTCGACCGTGCCACGGTAATGGGCCGAGAGGATGAAGAAACGGATGGTCATGGGCGAATAAGCCTGCTCCAGGCTGTCGTGCTCACCCTTGAAGAACTGCTCGAGTGTGATAAAGTTGCCGAGCGACTTGCCCATCTTTTGGCCGTTGATGGTGATCATGTTGTTGTGCATCCAGTAGTGAACCATCTGGTCGCCCTGCGATGCAACGGCCTGCGCAATCTCACATTCGTGGTGGGGGAAAACCAGGTCCATGCCACCTCCGTGGATGTCGAAGTGGGCGCCCAGGTACTTGCGGCCCATGGCGGTGCACTCACAGTGCCATCCGGGGAAGCCGTCGCTCCATGGCGAGGGCCATCGCATGATGTGCTCGGGCTGCGCCTTCTTCCAAAGGGCGAAGTCGGCTTGGTTGTGCTTCTCCGACGTGCCGGCCAGCTCGCGGCTCTTGTTGATGATGTCCTTGAGGTTGCGGCCCGAGAGAATGCCGTAGTGGTGGTCGCGGTCGTACTTCTCAACGTCGAAGTAAACCGAGCCGTTTGATATGTAGGCATAGCCGTTGTCGAGAATCTCTTGCACGAGCTGCTCCTGCTCGATGATGTGGCCGGTGGCGTGCGGTTCGATGCTTGGCGGCAGCACGTTGAGCATCTCCATGGCCTTGTGATAGCGGTTGGTGTAGTATTGCGCGATCTCCATGGGCTCGAGCTGCTCGAGGCGTGCCTTCTTCTCAATCTTGTCGTCGCCCTCATCGGCGTCGTGCTCCAAGTGGCCTACGTCGGTGATGTTGCGCACGTAACGCACCTTGTAGCCCAGGTGTTTGAGGTAACGGAAGAGTACGTCGAAGGTGATGGCCGGGCGCGCGTGGCCCAGATGCGGGTCGCCGTAAACCGTGGGACCGCAGACGTACATGCCCACATGGGGGGCGTGGAGAGGCTTGAACAGCTCTTTCGAGCGTGTCAGCGTATTGTAAATCAAAAGATTCTGTTTCATGCTTGCTAATGTTTTGCTACTGTGTTGGGTGTTGCAAAGGTAGCTAATAATCTTGAGAAACAGAACCTTTCGATACCCTTTTGTAGGGAAAAAGCATTAAAAGAGGTGGCGACATGGGGGTTACCACACCACCTTCTCGCCGAGAATGACTCCGTCGGTGGCGTCGTCGGCGGTGAATGTGGCACCGCGATATTGCACGCAGAGCATGACGAGCGGCTCCGTTCCGTTGTTGCGAACCGAGCGCTTGCCAGCGGGCGCCACGCGCACCACACTACCCTCGCCTACCGCGAACACCTCGCCGTCGACCTGAAACTCGCCCGTTCCGCTGAGGAAGAAATAGAGCTCCTCATGCGTCTTGTGGGTGTGGAGAAAACCGGTCTCGCTGCCTGGAGCGAACGATTGGAAGGAGAAGTCGCCTCCGGTGGCGCCCAACAGCGCGCCGCCAAACACCTTTCCGGGGATCTTCACCTCCGGACCGAGTTGCAATTCATACTGGTTGAGTTCGCTCATGGGGCCAAACGTTGCTGCCGTGGCGTTGGTCAGCGACTTGATAATCTTTGCTTCTTTCATGTTGTTTTGTTTTTGTTGGTTTGCGATGGCAAAGTTAAGCCAATTCGGACGCTCCCACAAGAAGGCACTTTGGCGTAACATGGTTACCTCTGCGTAACCATTGTTGAGCAACAATAGGTTAAGTTTTGGATGTTTAACTATTATTAACGCATTTGACTTTTGTCTTCCATTGCCAAAGGTTACTTTTGTAGCCTAATAATGAAAAACATTGGTTAACCCATGCCCAAGGTCATTAAGGAAACCGTCTTTATGGATTGCCCCATCCGCAACGTGCTGGCTCGCATCAGCGGAAAGTGGTCGTTGCTCGTGCTCTATGCGCTGGACCGCAACGGCTTGTCGCCCATGCGTTTCAACCAACTGCGCCGTGCCATCCCCGACATATCGCAGAAGGTGCTGACCACTACCCTGCGCACTCTCGAAACCGACGGGCTCATCTGCCGGAAGGTGTTTGCGGAGGTGCCTCCGCGAGTGGAGTATTCGCTCACCGAAAGGGCATTGACGCTCATCCCATTGGTCGACTCGCTCATTAACTGGGCGGCCGATAACATGGCGGACATTGTGCGCGACAGGGCGCAGGGCATCGAGCCCGACACCACATGACGGCCATTGCCAAGGTGCGAGAAACTATTAACCCCATCGAATTAACAGAACAATCAGCTATACAATCAGCAAATTCCCCATTACCTTTATTATGAGATACCCCCGAATCACAGCAGCCGAGGCTGCGGCCATGATCAATGACCGCGACAAGATGGCCCTTGGCGGCTTTACGCCCAACGGCAATCCAAAGGCCATCTTCCGTGAACTGAGTAAGCGCGCCGTGAAGGAACACGAGGCCGGAAAACCTTTTGCAGTAGGCATCTACACGGGCGCTTCGTCGTGCCAGAGTGTGGAAGGCGACATGGCCAATGCGCATGCGTTGCTCTTCCGCGCACCGTTCTCTACCAACAAGGACTTCCGCACACACACCAACCTGGGTGAGATCGACTATGAGGACATGCACCTGGGACACATGGCCGAGCGCATGCGACATGGCTTCTATGGAGAGTTCGACTGGGCGGTCATTGAGGTGTCGGACATTGTGGAGGGCGAGTCGGAGTGCCGTGCCTACCTCACGTCGGCAGGAGGAATCGCCGCTACCGCTGCGAGGCTTGCCAAACGCGTCATACTGGAGCACAATACGTTCCACAATCCCAACTCAAAATTCCTACACGATACGTGGGAGCCGGGCGACAACGGATCGGGACGCGGACCGATGATGGTCATCAAGCCCTACGACCGCATTGGCGAAAACTACATCAGCATCGACCCCAAGAAGATTGTGGGCGTCATAGAGAGCAACATACCCGAGGAGGCGCGCGCCTTCAAGGAGGTGGATGAGTTTACCTCGGCCATCGGAAACCACTTGGCCAACTTCCTCGTCGACGACATGAAGGCGGGCCGTATCCCGAAGCAGTTCCTGCCCATACAGAGTGGTGTGGGTGCCACGGGCAACGCCGTGCTGGCCGCATTGGGATCCAATCCGCGCATTCCACGCTTCAACGTTTACAGTGAGGTGGTGCAGGATGCGGCCATCCGCTGGATGCTTGAGGGCAAGGTGATGGACGCCTCGGCTACGGCCATGACCGTCACCAATGAGTGTTTGCAGGAGGTTTACGCCAACATGGACTACTTCTCGAAGCACCTCACCATTCGTCAGAGCGAGGTGGCCAACTCGCCTGAGGTGATTCGCCGATTGGGCGTCATCGCCATCAACACCGCTGTGGAGTGTGATATCTATGGCAATGAGAACTCGAGCCACATCTGCGGATCGGCCCTGATGAACGGCATTGGTGGCTCATGCGACTATGAGCGCAATGGCTATATCAGCGTGTTCACTACGCCGTCGGTATCCAAGGGCGGCAAGATCTCGTGCATCGTGCCCATGTGTTGCCACGTGGACAGCACCGAGCACGACGTGGATGTGATCGTCACCGAGCAGGGGGTGGCCGACTTGCGAGGCAAGGGGCCTGTTCGCCGTGCACATGAGGTCATAGAGAACTGCGCTCATCCTGAGTACCGCCCGCTGCTGCGCGACTACTTGGCTCACATCGCCCCCATGGGCCACGAGCCCCAGAGCATGACCGCTGCGCTGGCCTTCCACGACACCTTCCTGCGCAAGGGCGACATGCGCCTGACCGATTTCGCTGAGTATCTGAAATAATCCATCCCCCTTTCATACCCGCATAGGCCATCCCACAAAAAGGATGGCCTATGCTGTTTTTACCTCATGGGTCGTCATTGCACAAGGACGGACAATGCTGTTTTTGCTTCATAGGTCGTCATTGCGCAAGGAAGGGCAATGCTGTTTGGGGACCCAAGGTTATTCTCTTAGATGGCCAACCTACGCTATGTTGATGGCTTGCGTTTTCTATCCATTTGCTATACGATGGACCGTCTCTCTCGGACCTATGCTTTCTTTATCTGTCCACAGGTCGTTCCCATCCTCGGTGGATACGTGCTTTTGAGCCCTTGGATTGCTCCTTATTATATAGGTAATCGGTGATAGCAATCGCAGGTCTCTCTTGCTTTTGTGCCTTGTGTTAGTAGGCCAACTGCCGCTTGGGTGCTTAATGAATGTAAAACAAGTCTTAAAATGTGTTGTGTTCGCACACAAAATGTTGATTTAGGTCAAGAATGAGCCCAAAAATGCGATTTTCCATGCCTTAGGTATTGCAGAATTCTGACTTTCATGCTACCTTTGCATCGTCAAAAGGAAATAAGTAACCTCGAGAGAAGTGAATTCCTAGACATTCGATTCAATAGGTTTAAGGTTAGTAGATTGTTTCATATAGGTTTTTAGTTTTTAGGTTTTTAGATTAAAGTTTTTAGGTTATTTCATTAGGTTGTTAGTAACTTTTTAGGTAATTAGTAGATTGATTTCAGGAATGACAAACCCCTGTCTCTGTTTGAAGAGACTGGGGTTTGTCGTTTTATGGTGTTTCCCCATCTGCTTTTTGATGTTTCCTCAGCTACTTTTGCCATTTTCTCATGCGTCTTATTGCATTCTCTCATGGGCTTCATAACGTTTCTTCATGCGTCTTATGGTGTTCGCTCTTGCGTTTTATCACATGTCATCATTTGCTTCGTAAGGCTTATTCTTCTGTCAGAAGGCCCTTTATGGAGCGTCGAGTCAAGTGTGATGGGCTATCGGCCCATGCCTTATGGCCTCACGACGGATGGGTATGGGCATAAAAAAACGCCCTCCCCTTGACAAGCAAGGAGGGGGCATTATCATCATATTTGATGGCGATATTAGCCTTGTTTAGCGCTTGAACTTCTCGCTTTGCTGGCGAATGAGCTCAGCGTCATCGAAATAATCGATGCGCATGGCGCGTCTGACGTCGTCCATGGTCTGTGCGGCCGTCTCGCGAGCGCTTTCCGATCCTTGCTTGAGGATGTTGAAAATCTCGGGGATGTCCTTCTCATACTCGGCGCGACGCTGACGTATGGGGTCGAGCATGCGGTTGATGACGTTGTTGAGGAGCTTCTTGCACTTCATGTCGCCGATGCCGCCACGGGTGTAAGCAGCCTTCAGCTCGTCGAGGTTCTGGAACTCAGGCCAGAAGTCGGCGAAGTCCTGATCGGTTGAGAAGGCGTCGAGATAGGTGAACACGGCGTTGCCCTCCACGTGTCCGGGGTCGGACACATTGATGTGGGTGGGGTCGGTGTACATGCTCTTCACCTTGCTCCACACCGTGTCGGCGTCGTCGGAAAGGTAGATGCAGTTGCCGAGGCTCTTCGACATTTTCTCCTTGCCGTCGGTGCCAGGAAGGCGTCGGGCCGTAGCGTTCTCGGGCAGAAGGATTTCGGGTTCCACAAGCACGGGAGCGTAAGTCTGGTTGAAGCGGTTCACCAGTTCGCGCGTCAGCTCAATCATGGGCTCCTGGTCTTCGCCGGCGGGAACCGTGGTGGCCTTGAAGGCGGCGATGTCGGCGGCCTGCGACACGGGGTAGCAGAAGAAGCCGAGTGGCACTGAGTTGCTCTCGAAGCCACGCATCTTCACCTCGGTCTTCACCGTGGGGTTGCGCTGAACACGCGCCACGCTGACGATGTTCATCAGGTAAGTGGTGAGCTCTGCCAGCTCGGGGATGTGGCTTTGTATGTAGAGTGTGCATTTGGAGGGGTCGAGACCGGCCGAGAGATAGTCGAGTGCCACCTCAATGATGTTCTGTCGAATCTTCTCTGGATTGCTGGCGTTGTCGGTCAATGCCTGCACATCGGCCATGAAAACGAACATGCGGTCGTAGTTGCCCTCGTTCTGTAACTGCACACGGCGACGCAAGCTGCCAACGTAATGGCCCAGGTGGAGCTTGCCGGTGGGGCGGTCGCCTGTCAAAATAATCTTTCCCATATTGTTTTGTTGTCTGTTTAGTTGGTTGTTGGGCGGGTGCGTCCGGTTGGTCGCCCCTTGCCTCATGGTGTGGCGGTTTGTGTGGCGCTTAGCCTGGGTATGCCGCCGAATGTGGTGCAAAAATAGTGCTTTTTATTTGATTACGGAAGTATTCCACCATAAATTATCTCACGATTGACGAGCGGTCAACCTAAATCCCATAACCTATTTTGGGTTTAACCCAAATCGGTCATTAGATTTCAATTCTTGTTAGTGTTTGTTTCGAGCAGGTTGCGACAGTCGCGTTGAAGGCATAGCGGGCTATGTCGAAACGCGAATGGAAGCAAGATGCCGAAAGAAACGCTGGCAAGAGTTGGAAAGAATCAATAATAGCCTACAATTTTACCTATTTCGGTCTAATGACCGATTGGGGTTTAAGGGTTGAGGGGTTCGATAGGCATGCGCATGTAAACGGCGATGGTTTTCAGTCGGACATAGTCGTCGCTGAGATACATGAAGCCCTTGTAGCGATTGCCCTTGCCCCAGGAGTTCTTGGCGATGAAGAAGCGTTGGCCCTTCCGGTCGCGCGCCAATCCACACAGTTCCATGCAGTGGTCGTCGGTGGTTTGGCGTCGGTCGAAGAGTCGTTGGCGCTCTTCTTGGGTGGCCTTTGTGCCTTCGGGCATGGTGGCTCGGCCCTCGGCGAAGCGGAATCCCGCCTCGCTCGTGTCGCCTTCCCAGCATACGGCATGGCCCGATTGAAGCGATTGCACAATGCGTTTCATGAGTGTGTCGATGGGAAGGTTGAGAAAGGTGTCGCCGAAACGATTGTCGGGTGTCTCCAAGGCAAACTTGCTGCCGAACGGATGGTGGGTGAAACTCGTCATTGCCACGTAGTCGCCGGGAAGGCAGAGACTATGGGCGAACTCGTGTGGGGTGTAGGTTGCGCCATAGAGAGCTATGATGCGCGGCAGGCAACCCACCTCGCGGTCGAGCAGGTCGGTAACGTGTTGGTCGAGCATGGAGAGCGAAGCGGAGGCTCGCGCCACATCTTTCACCTTCCGACAGAGCACGTTATAGTTGACGCCGCTGTTGTAAATGTCGGTTCCTTGGTTCTGATAATAGGAGTCGAAGGGCAGCGCTCCCGATCGCTCCAGCAAGTTGAGCAGGGTCGACGACATGCCCCGCAGCGAAATGTTCGTGCCTCCTTTCGACAGGAAATAACGTCGCGCCTCTTCCTGCAACAGGCATCGCGCCACATAATCGGTGGAGAGCGTTATGGAGTCGCCCACCATCAGGCGGTCGGTTTCGATGGTGGTCAGCATGGCATAGGCCCAGCAGAGGTCGCTGTGCCCTTGGTTGCGAACGGGCGTTGTCTTGAGCACCACCTCGTCGGTAAACTCGTTTGGGGTCGCCTCGGACGTCTTGGGCGCCGGTCGGCAGCAGGCTGTCATCAGGCCGATGATGAGCAGCCAGGTCCACATTTTCTTCATATCGCTGCAAAGTTACTAAGAAAAGAGAAGAACCATGCGGGCAGAAGCATAAACTTATTTTCATTATCCTGGGGGTGGAAGAAACGCTATGTAAGAAAAACTTAGTACCTTTGCAGCATGAACGCACGAATAGAAGACTTTGAGATCATGGCCCCTGTGGGGTCGCGCGAGAGTTTGGCGGCCGCCATTCAGGCAGGTGCCGACTCGGTATACTTCGGTGTGGGGCAACTCAACATGCGGTCGCACAGCGCCAATCACTTCACGCTCGATGATTTGCACGACATTGTTGCCATCTGCCAGGAGCACAACATGAAGACTTATCTGACGGTCAACACCATCATTTACGATAACGACCTCGATACCATGCGACAGATCATTGATGCCGCTCGCACGGCAGGCGTCAGTGCTGTCATCGCTTCCGACGTGGCCGTTATGGCCTACTGCCGTCAGGTGGGCGTGGAGGTGCATCTGTCTACCCAGCTCAACATATCTAACGTGGAGGCCCTGAAGTTCTACGCCCAGTTTGCCGACGTTAGCGTGTTGGCCCGAGAGCTTACGATGCCCCAGGTGAAACATATCCACGAACAGATAGAGGCCCAGCATATCGTAGGCCCCAATGGCGACCCCATTCGGATCGAGATGTTCTGCCATGGAGCCCTTTGCATGGCCGTGTCGGGCAAGTGTTACATGAGCCTCGACGCTGCCAACCGCTCCGCCAACCGCGGACAGTGTGTGCAGGTGTGCCGCCGCAGCTACACCGTGACCGACAATGAGACGGGCCATCAGCTTGAGATCGACAACAAATACGTGATGAGCCCCAAGGACCTGAAGACCATTCGCTTCATCGATAAGATGATGGACGCTGGTGTGAGGGTGTTTAAGATTGAGGGCCGTGCACGTGGTCCCGAGTATGTTTACACCGTGGTGTCGTGTTATAAGGAGGCCATTCGTGCCGTGCTCGACGGCTCTTTCACAGAGGAACGTAAGGATGCGTGGGACGAAAGACTGGCTACCGTGTTCAACCGCGGTTTTTGGGATGGTTATTACCAGGGCCAGACGATGGGCGAATGGAACGACAGCTATGGGTCGTTGGCCACAGAGCGCAAGGTGCTCGTGGGCAAGGTGACCAAGTATTTCAGCCGTCTCGGCGTGGGAGAGATTGCCGTTCAGGCGTCGACCTTCAAGCAAGGCGACAAGCTTCTCATCACGGGCAACACCACTGGAGCCATGTATCTTCATGCCACGGAGATTCACGGCGACAACGGGGTTATACCCGAGGCTCCGCAACACACGCTCGTCAGCGTGCCCGTTCCCGACAAGGTGCGTCCCAACGACAAGGTTTTCCGCATCGATACCGACGCCTAACCGTGTGGCAACAGGCGTTTGAAATAGCAGCTTAGGCTTATAAACATATAAGGATTCAAGTATTATGGCACAAACAATCAACGAATTACAAGACGCAGTCATTGAGGAGTTTAGCGACTTCGACGACTGGATGGACAAATACCAGATGCTCATCGACCTGGGCAATGATCTCGAACCGCTCGACGAGAAGTATAAAACCGAGCAGAACCTCATCGACGGTTGCCAGAGCCGTGTGTGGCTACAGTGCGACGATGTTGACGGAAAGTTGGTGTTTACGGCCGACAGCGATGCCCTCATCGTGAAGGGAATCATCGCCCTGTTGGTACGAGTGCTCAGCGGACAGACACCTAAGGACATTCTCGACGCCGACCTTTATTTCATCGACCGCATTGGTTTGCGCGAGCATCTCTCCCCCACCCGCTCCAACGGTTTGCTCGCCATGATCAAGCAAATCAAGGCTTACGCGTTGGCATACAGCGTGAAACAATAACCCGTGGGTGCCATAGGCCATCCACCAACCCCATTAGTTATGCGCAAACTCAGAACCATAGAGATGCACCGCCTGTCGGTGGAGCAGTTCAAGGAAGCCCACAAGCTGCCGCTCATCGTGGTGCTCGACGATGTCAGGTCGCTCTATAACGTAGGCAGTGTGTTCCGTTGCGGCGACGCTTTCCGTGTTGAGGGCGTCTACCTTTGTGGCATCACGGCCTGCCCGCCCAACGCGGAGATACACAAGACGGCGCTTGGAGGCGAGGACAGCGTCGACTGGCGTTACTTCGAGAACACCGAGGACGCGGTGCGTGAGCTCCATGACAAGGGCTTCTTTGTGTGGAGCGTGGAGCAGGTGGAGCACTCCATCAAGTTGCAGAACATACAATCGGTGCTCAGCCAGATGAGCACCGACGATGCCCATGCTCACGAAGGCTACGCCATCATCTTGGGAAACGAGGTGAAAGGCGTGAAGCAAACCGTTGTCGACATGAGCGACGGATGCTTGGAAATACCCCAGTTTGGCACCAAGCACAGCCTGAACGTGAGCACCACGGCAGGCATTGTGATCTGGGAGTTCGCCAAAGCTTTCCTCACAGAATGACCTACTGCGTTCCCCATTCTTCCGTAATGGGAAGAATGGTAGTTGTGAGATAATAGGCTTCGATGGGTTAAAGCTATATTATTTAGTATTGCTGTCCGGTAAAACTCCAAAGAGCATAAATACCCTCCCCGAAGTCCCGTAAAATAGGACTTCGGGGTATATTTTTCAAAAGTAAGCCCCCTAATCGAAAAGACTTGGTTCTGGCGGTGCTTTTTGCATCTCCTTTGCAAGGAAATCATTCCAAGTTTTTCGGGATTTTCCATAAATGCGATAAAATCGACGTAGCACATAAGCATAAGCCGTATCATGGTAACAACTTGCGAGAATGCACAATGCCTCTTGATGCTTCTCGACAGAACCGTTATCAGCAGATTGGCTATCAGAACAACCCATGTCTGTATTTGTATGGCGTTGACGCTGTCCCCATAGAAGAAATGAAGCGTGAAGTTCTGTTTAAGTTGTTTGTATAACGACTCGATAGCCCATCTTAAGCGGTACATTTCAGCAATGTCCTCAACCGTGAAGTCAAAGTTGTTGGTCAATAGCACAACCGGTTTCTTGTTCGCATAATAAGTCTCCACCCTTCCCTTTTTACCCGACACTATTCTTTTTCAGGACGATTACACTCATGCCCCTTGCCGTGGAGGAAGGCGATAGGGGCGTTTACGCTTTGTCTTTGTGTTAGAAAGGTCGCCTCTTGGTAGGCTTTCTACACTATCGTCCCTATGTTCTCGTCGAATGGTTGGGCGTGAACGCTGCGCAGGTTCTTTTGTAACTGTTCGGGATTGCTGGCCCCCACCAACACGCTGGTGATGCCTTGCTGATGCAGCACCCACGACAACGCCATCTCGGCCAAACTCTCTCCGCGCTCCGTTGCCGTGGCGTTGAGCCGCTGCAGGTAGTTGAGCAGTTCGGGCGTGAGCCGTTCTTTCTTCAGGAAATGATTGCGTGCCATGCGCGAATCGTCGGGCACTCCGTGCAGGTAACGGTCGGTGAGCAATCCCTGTGCCAGGGGCGAGAAGCTGATGAAGCCGATGCCTTGACGTTGGCAATAGTCGAGTATGCCCTCGTTGATGGGCTCACGGTCGAGCAGGTTGATGCGGCCTTGATAGATGAGCATGGGCACATCGTGGGCCTTTAGGTAATCGTGGGCCACGCGAAGTGCCTCAAGCGGCCAGCGCGATATGCCGATATAGAGCGCCTTGCCCTGCCTGACGATGTCGACCAATGCCTGTAACGTCTCCTCCAACGGCGTCTTGGTGTCGTAGCGGTGACTATAGAAGAGGTCGACATAGTCGAGCCTCATGCGCTTCAAACTCTGCTCCAGACTGGCGAAGAGATATTTGCGCGATCCCCAGTTGCCGTAGGGACCGGGCCACATGTCATAGCCAGCCTTCGTGGCAATGAACAGTTCGTCGCGATAAGGGCGGAAGTCATCGTCCATCAGTTTGCCCAGCGTCTGCTCTGCCGAGCCATAGGGAGGGCCATAGTTGTTGGCCAAATCAAAATGGGTGATGCCGTTGTCGAAGGCGCAACGGGCAATGGCGCGTGCTCGGTCGTAGCTGTCTACGCCTCCGAAATTGTGCCAAAAGCCGAGGCTCACCTTGGGGAGCAGCACGCCCGACCGGCCGCATCGCCGATACAGGTCGGCTGAGTCGTCGTAGCGGTTGTCCGACGCCGTGTAGTGGTTCGGCAGTTCCTTTTCTTTTGTAGTTTGTGTTTCCATCCGTGTTGGGTTCTATCCCCAATCGGTTCTTAGACCGAAATGGGAAGGTTATCAGTGTGTTATTGATGCCAATATGAGCGGACCGTCTCTGCTATCCGTTGCCCGGTTTGGGTTAATAACCATTGTCGTTAGGTTCAGAAAGCAGTCAAGCCCATCACTTTCGCAGGGTTTAGGCGATGCGAGCGATGGGCTTGGCGGTTATGTAAGCTGTTGAGTGGGGTGGCGGCAGCGTTATGCGCCCGTTGCCCGTTGGTCCTTATGGATGAGCGCCAGCAGGTGTTCCACAGCCTCTTCCTCGGGAATATTCTTCTCCACACACACTTGTTTGCGATAGAGCGACACGCGCTTGGGGCCTGCGCCCACGTATCCGTAGTCGGCGTCGGCCATCTCGCCTGGACCGTTCACGATGCATCCCATGATGCCAATCTTCAGCCCCTTCATGTCTTGCGTGGCTTTGCGAATCTTCGCGATGGTCTCACGCAGGTCGTAGAGCGTGCGTCCGCATCCTGGGCACGAGATGTACTCGGTCTTCGAGGTGCGCAGACGTGCGGCTTGCAGAATGCCGAATGCCGTGTCGTCGATGTCGTCCTGGGCGATGTTGCCGTCGTTCATCAACCACACACCGTCGGTCAGACCATCCATCATCAGGGCGCCCATATCGGCTGCCGATTGCAGTTGGAACTCCTCCTTGTCGTTGAGCTTGTACATCTGCGCGAAGACCACGGGGTTGGTCAGGCCTGCCCTCATCATCTCATGCACCAGCGCACGCTGGTCGCCCAAGCGGTTCTGGTGGTGGCTTGTTCCTATCACTACAATCTCGGGATGCGCCTTCAGGCAAGCCAAATACTCCTCGCTCGGTGTACCAAATTGCAACACAAGGAACTTCACGGGAGCCTTGATCAAGCCGATGAAAGGCATGGCGGTGACAGGGAAGATGGGGTAGAGCGTGGCGGCGCCTGTGCCCTTGCCCTGCGGCTCATAGGGTAGGGTGCCGTTGTTGGTGAGCTCGGCGTACACGTTATAGTCTATGATATAGTTGTTGAGCGTATCCGTCGGCGCTTCCGACCCCGTGTAGATATAGTCGGCCTTGGCCTTTTGGTTGGCCGAAGGTGCAGCGGTCGCACCCTGTTGGGCGCTGTTGCGCGAGGCGATGACCACTGGCACGTGGTCGCCTCCTATGTTGCCCACGGCTACGGTGGCGCGGCGGGTGGGGTGCAGCCAGTCGAAACCGCTGTAAGCCTCGCCCGGAATGAGGATATGGCCCGCCTTGCGACTAATGTAGTCGACCAAGTGGCGCGCCACGGGAATCTCAGCCTCTGGCTCCTCGGAGAGCGACACGCGGATGGTGTCGCCAATGCCGTCGGCCAGCAAGGCGCCAATGCCCACGGCACTCTTGATGCGTCCGTCCTCGCCCTCGCCAGCCTCGGTGACGCCGAGATGGAGTGGGTAGCTCATGCCTTCCTTGGCCATGGTGTCGACCAGCAGGCGCACTGAGCGCACCATGACCACCGTGTTGCTCGACTTGATGGAGATGACCACATCGTCGAAATGCTCACGTTTGCAGATGCGCAGAAACTCCATGCAGCTCTCCACGATGCCTTCCGGCGTGTCGCCGTAGCGGTTGCGGATGCGGTCGGAGAGCGATCCGTGGTTCACACCGATGCGTACGGCGGTGTGGTGCTCCTTGCAAATGTTGAGGAATGGCACAAAGCGCTCGTCGATTTTTTGCAGTTCTTGTGCATACTCCTCATCGGTATATTCGTGTTTGACGAACTTCCGTGCCGGGTCTACGTAGTTGCCAGGATTGATGCGAACCTTCTCGGCGATGCGCGCCGCCACGTCGGCCACGTTGGGGGTGAAGTGGATGTCGGCGCATAGAGGCGTGTTGAAACCGTCGCGTCGGATGGCTTCCTGGATGTTCTTCAGGTTCTCCGCCTCGCGTATGCCTTGTGTGGTGAGGCGCACCAACTCGCCTCCGGCCTTGATGATGCGCTCCGATTGGGCTGCCGATCCTTCGGTGTCGTCGGTGTTGGTTGTCGTCATCGACTGGATGCGAATGGGGTTGTCGCCACCCATGTTGAGCGAACCCACATGCGCCACGGTCGTTTCGCGCCTATGGTAATTGAATAAATCCATGTCGATCGTTTGATAATTAGCACTTGAACTTGTAGTCCTTGATCTCGGCCAGGTCCTTGTTGGCCTTCTCGATCTTCTTTCCCAGGCTGGCCTTCCACGCGTCTACCTTGTTTGCAATGGCCTCATCGCCGAGGGCGATCATCTCCGCTGCGAGGATGGCGGCGTTCTGTGCGCCGTTCACACCAACCGTAGCCACGGGGATTCCCGGCGGCATCTGAATGATGGAAAGCATGGCGTCGAGACCGTCGAGCATGCCCTTGATGGGTACTCCGATGACGGGCAGTGGGGTAGAGGCTGCAATGACGCCGGGCAATGCGGCAGCCATGCCTGCTGCGGCGATGATGACCTTCACGCCGCGTGCCTTGGCACCTTTGGCAAATTGCTCCACTGCGTCGGGTGTGCGATGCGCCGAGAGGGCGTTCATCTCAAACGGAATTTCTTGCTCTTCCAACCACTTGCAAGCTTTCTCCATGACAGGAAGGTCGCTTGTCGAACCCATAATGATGCTGACTAATGGTTTCATACTATGTGTTGTTTTGTTGTATGTCGTTATGTTTTGCCGCCCCAGGCGGATGTTATACAGGCGTTGCGCCTGTCGATTTGCGTTGCTTGTTCCTATGTTTCTTTCCGTTGGCTCCTCGGTTATGGGTTAGATGATGGCCCAAAAGCCGAGCACCATGCCCACGAGAAAGCCGGCGATGATTTGCGAGAGGCTGTGCTGTCGCAGTATCATGCGGCTCGTTCCCACCATGCCCGCAATGATGAGGATGGTGCAGAACCACCCCATGGGGTTGAAGGCGAAAAGGATGGAGAAGGCCACCAGTGCCCCCTCGAAGCCGCCTATGGCCGCGCTGTGGGTGGAGATTTTCCACCACACGTTGATGATGGCACACGCTATCTGTATGAGCAAGGCCGCCACGAGGATGTTGGACATGAACTGTGGGATGCGCAGCAGGCTCATCAGGTAGTAACAGGTGAAGTAGCAGAGGATGGTGATGACATAGGGAACCATTCGGCGTTCCTTTTGCGCCATCTCTGAAGAGGTCCATCCTTGGTAGCGCCTATAGACGTGGATAAACATCGTGGGCAGCAGGATGGTGAAAAGATACACCATGGTGAGCACCGTGAGCTTGTAGGTTGTGGGCAACAAGCTCATGTAACTGAAGATAAACAAGGCCAGCAGTCCGACGATGGGCAGGTAGAACGGGGTGAACACCATGCTCATCACTCGTGCGGCCAATATGATGTTTTTTTCTTTCATTTGTGCTTTGCTAAGAATCGAAGTGCGCCCTTCGCTATGCCTTGCGCAGACGTGCCACGGGCAGATGTAGCTGCTCGCGATACTTGGCGATGGTTCGGCGCGCCACGGGGAACCCTTTTTTCTTCATCTCCTGAGCCAGTACATCGTCTGAGAGCGGCTTCTTCTTGTCCTCGTTGTCGATGAGTTCCTTGAGGGCGAGCTTGATCTTTCGCGTCGACATTTCCTCGCCATCCTTGGTGATGTATTTGTCGGTGAAGAAGAATCGGAGGCGGAATGTGCCCCAGCGTGTTTGCGCATACTTCTGGTTGCTGACCCTGCTGATGGTGGTGATGTCGAGCCCTGTCTTCTCGGCAATGTCCTTGAGGACCATCGGCTTGAGGTCGGCCTCGTCGCCATCTTGGAAGAATTTCTTCTGCCAATTGATGATGGCCTTCATCGTTACGTACAGGGTGTGGTGTCGCTGGCGTATGGCTTCGATGTAGCCTTGCGCTTTCTCCACCTTCTCCTTGGCGTAGAGCAGCGCCTCCTTGTCGGTGCGCGTCATAGCCTGCTTGTGGTTCTTGTAGTGGTCCACCATGTTGGCGAAGTCGGCCGATACCCTCAGGTCGGGCACGCGCCCATGGTTGATGGTGAAGCTGATGTGTCCCTCGTCGTCGGTGTCGACGATGAAGTCGGGGGTGATTTGCTGGGTGTTGCGGCCCATGGTCTCGCCCAGGGCTGCTCCCGGCTTGGGGTTTAGCCTGAGTATTTCCTGGTGTACGGCTTGCGCCTGCTCACTTGTCAGGTTGAGCGCGGCGGCAATCTTGTCCCAGTGTTTCTTGGTAAACTCCTCGTATTGCTCGTTCAGCACGCGTGTCATGAGGTCCTTGAGCTTGCCTGCCGGCCTGCGTTGCACCTGCAATAGCAGGCACTCCTGCAGCGAACGGGCGCCGATTCCCGCCGGCTCGAACGTCTGTAGCTTGTGCAATAGGTTCTCCACCTCCGCCTCGGCGACGTCGATTCCGTAGTAGATGGCCAACTCGTCGGTTATATCGTCCAATGGTTTACGCAATATCCCGTCGTCGTCGAGCGATCCGATGAGATACTCCATGACTTCCTGCTGTTGGTCGGTCAGTTCGAGCATTCCCATCTGTTCCTTGAGGTTGTCGTAGAACGACGTGGTGTCGCCCCACACCGTTTCCTCATAATCGGCGTTGTCGTTGTTGTCCGACTGTGCGTATGGGGAGGCTTGTGGCATCTCGTCGTCGCTTCCCAGGTTGGCCAGAGCGTTGTCGAGCGCCTCTTCGCGCTCCTCTCGCTCACTTTTCCTTTCGTAGTTGTCGTCGGCCATGGCAGTCTCCATGCTGTCGTCGTTGGCGCTGTCTTGCGCGTCGTTGTCGGCTGCGTCGTGCGGTTCGTTGTCGTGTGATGCGTTGTCCGTTTGGATGTCATCAAGATCGTCGCGCGTGGCCTCCAGGGCTGGGTTGTCGTCGAGTTCCACATCGATGTTTTGCTCCAGCTCTGCCAATGGCATCTCCAACAACTTCACTTGCAGCATTTGTTGCTGTGAGAGTCGTTGTTGTTGGGTCTGACTCAGCGTTTGTGTTTGAATGAGTTTCTGTGACATTCCTTATTTCCAGTAATCTTTGAGTTGTGCCGCCAGTGCGGCTATTTTTTCGGGATCTTCGTTTCCGAAGCGCTTCCACACCTGCTGGCACGCGTCGAGCAGGGTGGGGGCCACGGGGTGTTGGTTGTTGAGGTAGGGGTCGCACACCTGATATGCCTGCATGATTCCTACCACCTCCTCGGGCTTCGTCTTGATGCTTTTGGCCAGGCTCACCACCTCGGGCGTCTCCACCACCATGGTGTTGGGCGTGAGACGGAAGTAGAGGTCGAGAATCATGATAAGCATGACAGGCGTGAGTCCTTCTGGCTCCACTCCCTCCAGGGGCTTGAAGTCTTTCTCCCACGACTCGTTGACCGCCACTCCTGCGTAGAACTCGCTGGCGTTTCCGAAGCCGTTCATGCGTTTGAGCAGCTTCACCTCGCGCGTCAGCCGTCGTGGGTTGTCGGCGTAGGTGTCCCACAATCGTTGCAGGTTGGGCGTGTCGATTTGCCTCAACTTGAACATCTTCCGATACAGGTATTCGGGTGGGAAATGCAGTTCCAGTGCGAGGTCTACGAGGCCCCGGCTGTAGAGCGGCTTCATGCCCTGCGGCCGTTTCAGGTAAAGCTGCATGAGCATGAGCCAGTATTCGTCTTGCCAAGAAGGGTATTTAGCCATATTTATCAGACTTGATCGGTGTTACGCAAAGTTACATCAATTATCCGACGCGGCTTTCTTTTTTCGCGTCTTTTTCCCTATTTAGGTGCGATTTGTCACCATTCTATGCCCTGGTCGGCCATTTTCTCGCTGTTCCAGGGTGCTGGTGCGCCGCCCAGGTACTTGTGGAACCACTCGAGGTGGGCGTTGTAGTAGAGGGGCATGGAGCGGAGTCCTGAGGGCCAGTGTCCGTCGTTGGTAAACACGATGAGTCGCGATGGTATGCCGAGTGTCTGCAGTGTGTTGAAGTATTGCAGCGACTGGGTGTACGACACGCGGTAGTCGCGCTCTCCGGTGATGATGAGTGTTGGTGTTGCGAAGTTCTTCACATATTCCGACGGGCTCCATTTCTTATAGAGCTTCGAGTTCCAGGGCTGTCCTTCGAGTTCGAAATTGGGGAACCAGAGCTCCTCGGTAGTGCCCCACATGGAGTTGAGGTCGTAGAGACCCATCATTGAGGCGAGGCAGCGGAAGCGCTTGGTTTGTCCCTGCAGCCAGTTCATGAAGTAGCCTCCATACGACCACCCCATGGCTCCCATGCGTGTGGAGTCGACGTAGCTGAGCTGTGCCAGTTGGTCGGTCACCTTCATGACGTCCTCATAGGGTCGTCCGCCCCATGAGCCGCTGATGGCTCGGCAGAACTTCTGTCCGTATCCCGTCGATCCGTGTGGGTTGGGGTATGCCACCACGTATCCCGCTCCGGGGAACACCTGCCAGTCGGGTCGGAACGAGTCCATCCACTGCATCTGTGGTCCGCCGTGCACGTTGATGACGAGCGGGTAGCGCTTGTTGGGGTCGAAGCCGTGTGGCTTCACGATGAAATACTGCACGCTGTCGCCGTCGGCTCCGATCACCCAGTGGGCCTCAGAGGGCCGGATGTCGACCTCTGCCTCCAGTTGGTCGTTGAGGTGTGTGAGCTGTTTCTCGGCGAATCGGTTGCCGCGCTTGCCGGCAGTGGCGGTGTGATAGAGGGCCACGGGCTTGCCTGTGGTGGAGTAGGTGTAGTAGAACCCGCCCTTGCCGTCGGGCTCAAAGGCGCCAATGGCGCGGTCGGCCACGAGCTTGTTGAGGCGTCCGTCCTTGATGCTCACTTGGTAGAGGGGCTGGTAGCCGCGCTCCTCGCCGAGGAAATAGATGCTCTTTGAGTTGGCGGCCCACTTGTACTCGTCCACCCAGTTGTCGTAATTCTCGGTAAGCACACGCTTCTCTCCGGTCTTGCGGTTGATGAGGGCGAGCACGAAACGGTCGCTCTCGTAGCTCGGTGTGCGCTGGAAGCGGTAAGCGATCCACTGTCCGTCGGGGCTATACTGTGGACTGCCGTCCCACGCCTTGTTTTCGGCGGTGAGGTTGCGCGCCTCGCCTCCCTCGACGCTCACGGTCCAGAGGTCGCAGTTGGTGGAAGCCTCGGGATGGTCGTCGTGGTTGCTCAGGTAGCATATCTCCTTCGAGTCGGGCGAGAAGACGAAGCCTGAAGGGCCGCTGGGTGAGAACACCGGACTGTGGAATCGTCCCGGCGTGATGTCCTTGTAGGTCTTGGTCTCGGTGTTGTAGACGATGATGTGCCAGTAGCGCCCATCGCTATACTCGGTCCAGTGGCGATAGAGCAGGGCGTCGGCCACATGTGCCTGGATGGGGTTCTTGGCGCGTTTGTCGAGCGCTGCCTTGTTGGCCTTGCCGTCGGCACCGCCAATCTCGGGGTACACCTCGGCTGCGAAGGCCACGTAGCGACCGTCGGGCGACACCTGCGCACCCTGCACGCCGAGCGCATAATCGGTGATTTGGGTGGTTGTTCCGTCGCTGTATTTAAACAGTTGGACAGCGCCGTCTACCGACGAACAAAAGTAGAGGCTTTTGCCATCCTGCGACCACATGGGTTCGTAGCTCTTTCCGTTGGTGGTGATGGCGGTGGGTTGGCCCTTGCCGCTCTTGTTCATCACCCAGATGTTGCTGGTGGATTTCTGTGTCTTCAGATCCGAGCTGCTGGTGGAGTAGGCGAGTGTGCCGTCCTTGGCCACCGTGGGCGATGATACGCTTTGCACGCGATACACGTCTTCGATGGTGAAAGCGCGCTTCTGGGCTGTGGCTGTGAGGCCTACCGTGAGGGCTATTGCCGTTATAAGTGTCTTTTTCATGCCAATTTGTATTAGTTTAGATGCAAAGATAGCGAAAATCTGTTGAATTGTTGGTTATCCGTAGGATAAATGTTGGTTTCTATATCAAGAAACCGCAAAGTGCGACAAAAAAGTGATAACTCTGACTTTACAAATCGTGGGGTTAAGGGCACTTTTCTTACCCTGAAGGCGTTTGGGGGTATGAAAAACGGCATTTTTCCTTTTTGCGGCGCCTTAAAACGCCCCATTTTGCAGTGTGGAAGAGCGCTCTGGTTTTTATCTGGCGATTTGGGCCGTTTTAAGCTTCCGTAAGGCTTCCAAAATGCTGTTTGGGGCCCTTTTGTGGCGCATCGCAAAATGGGCGATTAGGTAGCAATTAATAGAGTGCTGCGACCTTTGTTTTCGGTCCTTTCAATCGCCTTGTCGTTTTGTTGTGTTTTCTATCCGAAAAGTTTGTCAGGATTCTCATGTCATCTAGCGAGCGAAAAAGCCCTTTTTGTGCGATCGGATCACCGAAAAGGAGCGAGCCGTTCGGCGTTAGGCATGTATTGAGTTGCGGAACATGCCTAACCGAGGCGCGGTTAGCCATGTTTCGCATCTCGAAAGACCCTGTTTCGCACCCCGGTTAGGCATGTTTCGCAACGTGAAAAGTGGAATTTGAAGCGTTGAACGAGCCTTAAATCCTGTAACTGTTTGATTGTTAGAAGATTATGTAAAATCGCTGAGAATCGCGTATTTCGGCCAAATATTTTCGTGATTGAAAATACTTGGAAAGGTTGTGGGGCGTTTTGTTGCGTTTTTTACACCCCCTTGGCCTACGGCTTCAGCAGTTTCACGAGTTCGCGCATGCCCTCCGACGCCCCTTTCTCGATATGCGTAATGTTGCTGTATTGGCCCATGCTCACGGCGTTGGGGTCGATGAGGAAGATGGGGCAGTGGGCCGGGGTGTAACGCACCAGGCCGGCGGCGGGGTACACATTGAGCGATGAGCCGATGATGACGAACACGTCGGCCTCGGCCGCTTCGCGTGCTGCGGCGTCGAGCATGGGCACGCTCTCACCGAAGAATACGATGAAGGGGCGTAGCAGCGATCCGTCGCCAGCCAGCGCGCCCGGCTTCACGTCGTTGGTCTCGGGCGTGAGTTGTTGGATGTAACGCTCGTCGTAGGGGTCGCGGCTCGAGCAAACCTTGGTGAGCTCGCCATGCAGGTGGATGACGTGTGAGCTGCCCGCCCGCTCGTGCAGGTCGTCGACGTTCTGTGTGAGCACGCTCACGTCAAACGTGTTTTCGAGCTCGGCCACCAGTCGGTGCCCCTCGTTGGGCTGGGCGTTCCACAGCTTTCGCCGCATCATATTGTAGAAGTTGTTGACCAGCGTGGGGTCGGCCTCCCACCCCTCGTGCGACGCCACTTGCTCCACCGGATAATTCTCCCACAGGCCGTCGTTGCCTCGGAAGGTTTTGAATCCGCTTTCCACCGACATGCCGGCGCCGGTGAGGAAAACCACTTTCTTCTTCATTGTTATACGGGTTATTAAAGGTTATTATTGCACAAAAATAGTAATTTTTCGAATAGAATGGTTCGGCAAACAATTAAAAATAGTACCTTTGCGCATAAAATTAAAATTTATTATCAGAAGAATGGATAAAGTAAGTTATGCTCTTGGTATGAGCATTGGCCGTCAGCTGCAACAGATGAACGCCGCCGAAGTGAACGTTGATGATTTTGCACAGGCCATCAAGGATGTGTTTGCGTCGAAGACCAGCCTTACCGACAGTGAGGCCCAGCAGGCCGTGCAGGATTTCTTCCAGCGCAAGGCTGAGGAGCAGGCTGGTGCCGCCAAGGCTGAGGGAGAAGCCTTCCTGGCCGAGAACGCCAAGAAGGAGGGCGTGGTGAGCCTGCCTTCAGGATTGCAGTATCAGGTGTTGCGCGAGGGCGATGGCCGCAAGCCCGCCGCTACCGACCAGGTGGAGTGCCACTACGAGGGTACGCTCATCAACGGACAGGTGTTCGACAGCAGCTACCAGCGTGGCCAGACCGCCACATTCGGCCTCAACCAGGTGATTGCCGGATGGACCGAGGGCTTGCAGCTCATGCAGGAAGGCGCCAAGTATCGCTTCTTCATTCCTTACCACCTCGCCTACGGTGAGCGTGGTGCCGGCCAGAGCATTCCTCCCTTCGCCACCCTCATCTTTGATGTGGAGCTCGTGAAGGTGAAGTAATAGCCGCCAGCAGTAGTTACCCCAACACAAATCATAGAGATTTAAGAAAAAACAAATATCAAACAATGAAAAACTTAAAATCATTAGCCCTCGTGGCTATCGCCGCAGCCGCTCTCTCGTCATGTGGCAACTCAACCCCTAAGGCAGACCTGAAAACCGATGTCGACTCAATGAGCTACGCCATCGGTACACTCCAGTCACAGTATATCCGCCAGGTCATTCAGTCGGGCCAGGCCGGTATCGATACCGCTTACATCGACGAGGTGGTGAAGGGTATCATTGAGGGCGCCAACGCCGGCGACGACAAGAAGAAGGCCGCTTACATCATGGGCCTTCAGATCGGTCAGGGTCTCTCTTCTCAGCTTGTAAAGAGTGTGAACCATGAGGCCTTCGGTTCCGATTCTACCAAGACCATCTCACTGAAGAACCTGCTCGCAGCTTTCGTCACAGGTGTGTATGGCAAACCCGGACTGATGACTCCCGAGACGGCCCAGGAAGTGGCCCAGACCAAGATGGAGGCCATCAAGACCGCCACAATGATGAAGGAGTTTGGTCCTAACAAGGCAGCTGGCGAGAAGTTCCTGGCAGCCAACAAGAAGAAGCCCGGAGTGGTCACACTGCCCTCAGGCTTGCAGTATAAGGTAATCAAGGAAGGCAATGGTCCTATCCCCACCGACACCACAACCGTTACTGTCAACTACGTGGGCCGCACCATCGACGGCAAGGTCTTCGAGAACTCTTACGAGAACGGCAGTGGCCCTGTGACCATCCAGCCCAAGCAGTTCATCCCCGGTTGGACCGAGGCTCTGACCCACATGCCCCAGGGTTCAGTGTGGGAGGTTTACATTCCCCAGAACCTGGGTTACAAGGAGCGCCAGGCTGGCCAGATCAAGCCTTTCTCTACGCTGATCTTTAAGATTGAGCTTGTCAAGGTGGGCAAGTAATAGAAAGGACTGAAGCAACATGAAGAAACTGTTATTGTTCGCCATGCTCTTCCTCGCTGGAGCTACCTTCAGCACGGCAGTGGCTGGCAAGAAAGACAAGAAGAAAAAGGTACAAGCCGACACCGTTGCGGTGAGCGCTAAGCCCGTGTCGCTGATCACGTCATCCGATACGATGAGCTACGCTTCGGGTTATGCCGCCACACAGGGCTTGCTGAGCTATTTGCAGCACCAGCTGCACGTCGACACGGCTTACATCGCCGAGTTTGTTCGTGGCTATCGTGAGGCCATCGCCAAGGCTGGCGACCCAGCTTTCGTAGCTTATAGCGCCGGCGCAACCATCGCCGAGCAGGCCAACAAGCAGATCCTGCCGGGCGTGTCGCGCACACTCGAGGGCAGCAACGACTCTATCACTCCCGGCCTCTTCCACGAGGGATTCTTGGCTGGCGTGATGGCCGACACCACCTATTTTAATATCAAAACGGTGGGCAACTTCGTGCAGAAGCGTGTCAAGGCCATTCAGGACGAGAAGAACGCTGCCTACAAGGAGCTCAACGCCGTGTGGCTGAAGAACAATGCCACCAAGCCGGGTGTCGTGGTTATGCCCTCTGGCCTGCAGTACAAGGTCATCAAGACCGGCACGGGTGCCAAGCCTGAGAAGATGCAGACCGTTGAGGTGGTGTATGAAGGCAAGACCATCGACGGCACGGTCTTTGACGCTACCGAGCGCCACAATGGTGCCAAGTCGGATAAGTTCCGTTGCGACCAGGTCATCAAGGGATGGACAGAGGCCCTGACAAGCATGAACGTAGGCAGCAAGTGGGAGATCTATATCCCCCAGGAGCTGGCTTACGGAGAGCGTCAGGCCGGACAGATCAAGCCCTACTCAACACTGATCTTCACCGTTGAACTGGTGGGAATCGAGGCTGAGGAGAAGGCCGCTCCCGCCGCCAACGCCGCCAAGACCCCTGCAACCAAAAAGGCTGCTGGCACAACCAAAAAGACAGTAAAGCGCAAGAAATAACACCTTCTAACGCTCGTTTTATGACAAAATGCACGGTTATTGCAAAATAATCGTGCATTTTTGTTGTTGGTATCGTTTAATTTCGTTACTTTTGCTCAGTGATATTAATATTATGAAAGCTAACGATAATGGATAAGATTGACAACTTAGACAAGAAAATCCTTTCGATACTCTCTAAGAATGCCCGCATTCCTTTTAAGGACGTGGCAGCAGAGTGTGGCGTCTCTCGCGCGGCCATCCATCAGCGCGTGCAACATCTCGTGGAAGGCGGTGTCATCACGGGCAGTGGCTTCGACGTCAATGCTAAGAGCCTTGGCTACAGCACCTGCACCTATGTGGGGCTCAACCTTGAGCGCGGTTCTATGTATAAGGATGTCGTGAAGCGATTGGACAAGATACCTG
This sequence comes from Hallella sp., assembly GCF_037460745.1. Taxonomy (NCBI): domain Bacteria; kingdom Pseudomonadati; phylum Bacteroidota; class Bacteroidia; order Bacteroidales; family Prevotellaceae; genus Hallella; species Hallella sp. Next base: position 54,525 of record NZ_JAXVAE010000096.1, read on the forward strand.
AGGTGGTGGAATGCCATTTCACAACGGGCTCATACACCATGCTGGTGAAGCTCTACGCCCGCGATAACGAACAGCTCATGGACTTGCTTAACAACCAATTGCAGACCATTCCGGGAGTGGTGTCGACCGAGACGCTCATCTCACTGGAGCAAAGCATTAAGCGTGAGATTCCCGTTCCGTTAGACGACTAATTGTCGAAAGGCATTCATCATGGAGACATTTCATATAGAGTCGCATCTCCGTGAGGTGTATGCGACCTATCCTGAGTCGGGTCACCGCCCCGTCATTGGCATCACGGCCAATTACGTTGACGGTGACGCCACCTTGCGCGACCGTTATTATTCACAGGTGGTGCGAGCCGGTGGCATTCCTGTTATTATTCCGCCGGTGGACGATAAGGATGTGATCGTCAACACCCTCGACCACATCGACGCCCTCTTGCTTACCGGTGGCGGCGACCATAACCCGCTTTGGTTTGGTCAGGAGCCGTCGCCTCTTCTTCACAGTATCAACGCCACGCGCGACCTGCCCGAGTTGCTCATCACGCGGTTGGCCTTCAATCGCCAGATCCCTATGTTGGGCATCTGCCGCGGTTTGCAAACGCTGGCGCTGGCCTTAGGGGGCGGTGTGGCCCAGGATATCAGTGAGTTGGAGCATGGGGCGGTACCTTCCGAGGCCACAGAAGGCACGGTGGGCGAGGCCGGTGCGGCATTGGCGCAGCGCGGTGTGGTGCGAACCATCAAACATTCGCAGGACGCCGACCGCTCGTTGGCTACCCATTCGGTCAGCCTGTCGCCACAATCGATGTTGGCGTCGATCTACGCAGCCGATGGTAAAGAGGCCAATACGCTCTGTGTTAACAGTTTCCATCACCAAGCGGTGAGCCATGGCGGTCCTCGTTTCAAGGCCACAGCCTGGGCGCCCGACGGCGTCATTGAGGCGTTGGAGAGCACCGAGATGAAGCCCATCTTGGGCGTGCAGTGGCATCCCGAGTGGTTGGGCGACGACGGATTGCCCCTCTTCCGCTGGCTTGTTGAGCAGGCCAACCTCTTCTGGAAGGCCAAGAAGGTGCATGAGCGCACGTTGACCCTCGACACCCATTGCGACACGCCGATGTTCTTTCCGCAAGGTGTGCAGTTTGGGCAGCGCGACGATCGCATTCTCTACGACCTCCACAAAATGACCGACGGACGGCAGGACGCTGTCATTATGGCCGCCTATCTGCCCCAGCCCAAGATGGGAGAGCAGTTCTCCCAGAAGGTCGACATCGCCGGAATCATACGCCATAACCCTGAGCTGGCTTCGTTGGGAACCCAACTATCGCCCGCCCAGTATGCTGATATGATCTTCGATAAGCTCGAGCACATTGTAGCCCATTACAGCGATTACGTCAGTATCGCACGCACGCCGGCCGACCTTTACGAGGACAAACGCATGGGGCGACACTCCATTATGTTTGGTATCGAGAACGGGTTGGCGCTCAACCACGACTTGGCTTATGTGCGCCACTTCGCTCAGCGTGGTGTGGTTTACATCACCCTTTGCCACAATGGCGACAACGATATCTGCGACAGCGCGCGCGGATGCAACACCCATAACGGTGTGTCGTCGTTTGGAGAGAAGGTCATTCGCCGCATGAACGAGGAGGGAATCATGGTGGATCTCAGTCACGCAGCCGAGAAATCGTTCTACGATGCGTTGGACATCAGCAGTACGCCCATCGTTTGTTCGCATAGCAACTCGCGCGCGCTGTGCGACGTGCCGCGCAATCTCACCGACGACCAGATGCGTGCCTTGGCGCAGAAAGGTGGTGTGGCCCACATCACCCTCTACCATGGTTTCCTGCGTGTCGACACGCCTGAGGCCACCATCCTCGACGCCATCGACCACCTGGAGCACGCTATCCAGGTGATGGGCATCGACCATGTGGGCATCGGAACCGACTTCGACGGCGACGGAACGGTACGAGGATGCGCCGATGCGTCGGAGCTAATTAACTTCACCCGTCATCTCTTGAAGCGCCGTTACAGCGAGCGCGACATCGCAAAGATCTGGGGCGGCAACTGGTTGCGCGTCATGGCGCAGGTGCAAGCCGCTAAAAACATGTAACAATGAAGAAGAAAACAATTCTGATTATCGTGATAGCTATTGCCTGTGCCGTTGTGGCGTGGCTCTTCCTGGCAGGTCCTTTGTCTGCCACGAAGGCGGCTGAGGCCGACGAGGCCGACGCCATGGAGCGCCTGAAACCTGTCGGACCGGCGTTCAATGCCGACTCGGCCTACGCCTTCACCAAGGCCCAATGCGACTTCGGACCGCGCGACATGAACTCCGTGGGGCACGACAAGTGTGCCGAATGGATCATCGCCAAGTTTAAGGAATATGGCTGCGAGGTGAACACGCAGAAAGCCGACCTGAAGGGATACGACGGCACAACGCTCAAGAGCACCAACATCATTGCCCACTGGAACCCCAAGGCCACCACGCGTATCATGCTTTGTGCCCATTGGGACACGCGTCCCTGGGCCGACAACGACCCCGACAGCACCAACTGGCACAAGCCTATCCTTGCCGCCAACGATGCCGCAAGTGGTGTGGCTGTGATGCTGGAGCTGGCCCGTTTGCTGAACCAGCTCCCTGACGCAGCGGTAACGTCGGACGCTGACGCCGCACAGACGCTGATGGCGACCCGGTCGTTGGGCATCGACTTTGTGTGCTTCGACGCCGAGGATTGGGGCATACCGCAGTGGAGCGACCAGGCCGACGACGGCGACTCATGGGCTCTTGGCGCACAGCATTGGGCCAAGAACAAGCCGGGCGACTATGCGCCACGCTATGGCATCTTGCTCGATATGGTGGGTGGCCAGGGCGCTAAGTTCTACCAAGAGGGCATGTCTTTGCAGTTTGCCTCCGACATCGTTGCGAAGGTTTGGCGCGCCGCCCGACAGGCAGGCTACGGCTCTTACTTCCCCAAGAGTAGTGGAGGCATGATCACCGACGACCATATCCCGGTCAATCAGGTGGCTAACATACCCTGCATCGACATCATACCTTATTATCCCGACTGTGAGCAGAGCTCGTTTGGACCCACCTGGCACACCTTGGACGACAACATGGAGCACATCGATCCCGCCACGCTCAAGGCCGTAGGACAAACCCTTGTCCAGGTGCTGTTTACCGAAGAGTAACGCCCTTCTTAAAGAGGCGCTAAGGGCTGTAGGACGAGCCATGTGGCCGTCTTTGCCGATAAATGAAACCTTTAGGGTGCAACAAATAAAAAATTGCACCCTAAAGGTTTCCTCTTTTCATGCCATTTTACTAACTTTGCAGCAAAACCCAACATACGCATGGAGGCTCTTAATTATTTGAAAAGGCACTGTTCGTTGCGCCGCAACGTGCTTTCCGGAGAGACAATGTTCGCTCCCCAAGGTGGCGACGACTACCAACTGCTTACCCGCGAGGCGCGCAACACGCTGATCTTGGAGGCGGCAAGCGAAGGGATAGCGCTGACCGACGAGACGCTTGAGCGTTTCGTCCATTCCACGCTCATCACCGACTGGAACCCCGCGGAGGAGTGGCTCGACAGTCTTGACGCATGGGACGGCACCGACCGCGTGACCGACCTGGCCAACCGCATCATCACATCCAACCCCGACTGGGTGGCGCTCTTCCATAAGTGGATGCTGCAGATGGTGGCGCGATGGACGGGACGCGAGGTAACGCAGCGCGACACCATCGTGCCGGTCATCGTGGGACAGTATGGCTATGGCAAGACCTCGTTTTGCAACATTCTGCTTCCCCCGTCGCTCCGCCGTTACTATACCGACCAGATCAAGTTGCGCTCCAATGCCGAGGTGCATGAGTTGGTGGTCACCAACCTGTTGCTTTGCATCGACGAGTTTTACCAAGAGCACACAGATCAGGCGCCTGCCGTGCGCTACCTGTTGTCGCGCTCCACGCCTGTCTTCCGTTACGCCTATGGCGTGACGCGCCTTCCGCGTAGGCCCATGGCGGCTTTCATCGCCACAACGGGCAACCTCCATCCCATGACCGACGCTGCCGGAGCGGCGCGCCTGGTGTGTGTCGAGGCCGAACACATGATCGATCTCGCCACCCCCCTCGACTATGAGCAGCTCTATGCGCAGCTCAGGGAAGAGCTCGACGATGATGCCGATTTCACCCTCAGCGACGCTGAGCGTGAGCGTATGGCCGTGCAGAACGCGCCGTTCGAGGAGGCCGACAACCTTGTGAAGATGATTCGAACGCTCTTTGCGCAGCCACCGCGCGGCAAGAAGGTGAAAGCCACCTACATCGATGCCATCATCGACCGCCTGATGAAGGAGTATCCTTACTGGACACCGGGCGAGCACGTCAACCAAGACGTGGGGTTCGCCCTTCAGGAGGCAGGCTTCGTGCGCAGCCGAATCCATGGACGATCGTGCTATAAGGTGGTGGAACGCGACCCGCGCAAGCTCGACTTCGTGGACGAAAGTCCCGCTGAGCTCCAGGCCGACAACATCGACAACAACCCCTTGGCGCGCGCCTTGCTCACCGGTCTCGGCGCATTGGTGAAGAAAGACTAACCGGTCGTTTCCCCAAGTCATGCCCATCGGCCACGAGCCATCTATTCGTTCAACAAACAATAACACCCCCATGGCACCAGAATGCCATAACCCTCGAATAACAACAACTATGTCAACAACCAAAGATAAGGGCTTAACCCCCATGATGCGACAGTTTTTCTCGCTGAAGGCCAAGCATCCCGACGCACTCATGCTGTTTCGCTGCGGCGACTTCTACGAGACCTATTGCGACGACGCCATTGAGGCATCGCGCATACTCGGCATCACGCTGACCAAGCGAAACAATGGCGCTTCGGTAGGCTCCGAGATGGCCGGATTCCCCCATCACGCCCTCGACACCTATCTGCCCAAGCTCATCAGGGCGGGCAAGCGAGTGGCCATCTGCGACCAACTGGAGGATCCCAAGAAGAAACGCGAGGCCATTAAGGGAAAGAAAGGACTGACCGAGATGGACAAAATGGTGAAGCGCGGCATCACAGAACTGGTCACACCGGGTGTGGCCATGAGCGACAATGTGCTCAATTACAAGGAGAACAACTTCCTTGCAGCCGTCCATTTTGGCAAAACATCGTGCGGAGTGAGCTTCCTCGACATATCCACGGGCGAGTTTCTCACGGGGCAGGGCTCCTACGATTATGTGGAGAAGCTCCTTGGCAACTTCTCACCCAAGGAGGTGCTTTACGACCGCGATCGCAAGGCCGATTTTGAGCGCTATTTCGGTACGCGCTATTGCGTGTTCGAACTCGACGACTGGGTGTTCACCGACCAGTCGGCTCGGCAGAAACTGCTCAAGCATTTCGGCACCAAGAATCTCAAGGGCTTTGGTGTGGATTACCTGAAGGATGGCGTCATTGCCGCAGGCGCCATCATGCAATACCTCGAAATTACGCAGCACACCCATATCAACCACATCACCTCGTTGAAGCGTTTGGAGGAGGAAAAATACGTGCGCCTCGACAAGTTCACCATCCGCTCGCTGGAGCTGTTGCAGCCCATGCAGGACGACGGAACGTCGCTCCTGGGTGTCATCGACCGCACCGTGACCCCCATGGGAGGCCGATTGCTGCGCCGATGGATGGTGTTTCCGCTGAAGGATGTGCGGCAGATAGCCGACCGGCAGGATGTGGTGGACTATTTCTTCAAGCAACCTGACTTCCGCCATCTGGTCGACGAACAGCTCCATCGCGTGGGCGACCTCGAGCGCATCATATCGAAGGTGGCCGTGGGAAGGGTGTCGCCGCGTGAGGTGGTGCAACTGAAGCATGCCCTCATGGCCGTCCAACCCATCAAGACGGCCTGTCTCTACGCCGAAAATGCCAGTCTGCGCCGACTGGGCGAGCAGCTCAACCTCTGTGAGAGCCTGCGCGACCGCATCGAGAAGGAGATACAGCCCGACCCACCGTTGCTGGTCAACAAGGGCAACGTTATTGCCCATGGCTACAGTCCGGAGCTCGATGACCTGCGCTCCATCTCGCGCAACGGCAAGGACTACCTGTTGCATATTCAACAGGATGAGGCCGAGAAGACAGGCATCACCTCGCTCAAGGTGGGCTTCAACAATGTGTTTGGCTATTACCTGGAGGTGCGCAACACGTTTAAGGATAAGGTGCCTGAGACGTGGATTCGTAAGCAAACGCTGGCACAGGCCGAGCGTTACATCACGCCTGAGCTCAAGGAATATGAGGAGAAGATACTGGGTGCCGACGAGAAGATACTCGACCTTGAGGCCCGTCTCTACTCAGAACTGATTGTCGCCATGCAGGAGTTTATCCCACAGATACAGATCAATGCCAACCTCTTGGCGCACATCGATTGCCTCCTGGGCTTCGCCAAGGTGTCGGAGGATAACCTCTATGTGCGCCCGGAAGTGGACGAGGGCGACGTGATCGACATACTTCAGGGGCGCCATCCGGTTATCGAGACGCAGATGCCCTTGGGCGAGCGATATGTGCCCAACGATGTTTACCTCGACACCGAGAAGCAGCAAGTGATGATGATCACGGGTCCCAATATGGCCGGTAAATCGGCTCTGTTGCGCCAAACGGCCCTCATCGTGCTGCTGGCCCAGATTGGGTGCTTCGTGCCCGCAGAGCGCGCTAAAATAGGGTTGGTGGACAAGATATTCACCCGCGTGGGAGCCAGCGACAACCTTTCGCTGGGCGAATCGACCTTCATGGTGGAGATGACTGAGGCCGCCGACATCCTTAACAACGTGTCGCCGCGCTCGTTGGTGCTCTTCGATGAGCTCGGACGAGGCACCTCTACCTATGATGGCATATCCATAGCGTGGGCCATTGTGGAGTATCTGCATGAGCATCCGAAGGCCCGCGCACGCACGCTTTTCGCCACCCACTACCACGAGCTCAACGAGATGGAGAAGAACTTCCCGCGCATCAAGAACTACAACGTGTCGGTGAAGGAGGTCGACGGTAAGGTTATCTTCCTCCGTAAGTTGGTGCGTGGTGGTTCAGAGCACTCGTTTGGTATCCATGTGGCTGAGATAGCGGGTATGCCGCGCAGCATTGTGAAGCGCTCGCAGGTCATCCTGAAGCAGCTTGAGGCCGACAACGCATCGGTGGGATCGGCAGGCAAACCCAACACCGAGCGACTGGCTGATAGTCGCGAGGGCATGCAGATGAGCATCTTCCAACTCGACGATCCTGTGCTTTCGCAGGTGCGAGACGAGATACTCGGACTCGACATCAATAACCTTACGCCTGTAGAGGCGCTCAATAAGCTCAATGAAATCAAGAAGATCGTTACGGGTAAGAGCCAGTGACGTGAGGACAAATCCTGAGGATCGCTATGGGCAAGAACCGTTAGGGTAGGGGCGGCAGGGATTGTTGTCTGCGATTTGCGCTCTAATACCTAAAGGGATAATGTGGTAAATGGCGAGTGGAGACAGGAGCGATTATTGCGAATGTTCTGACAATCTACGCTCTCTCGCCTCCATGTTGTTATACGGAAAAAGCCTCTCAAGGATGTTTTTCTTGCCGGTCTTTTGACCTTGGTGGGCAAGAAAGCGTTCCTTGAGAGGCTTTTTCCTATGTTGTTGGTGTGGCTTTGTAGGGCGAAAGACCAATGGTTGGCGTGTGCCCTACGTGGCCCGTGGTGTTTACTTCAGTGCCTTGAGGCTCTCGCTCAGCGGTTTGGCGCCCAGTTTGGCCATGCCCTTCTTGCAGAAGATGCAGAACAATCCGATGGCGATGAACGGTATGGAGAGCAACTGTCCCATGTCGAAGAGCATGCCCGCCTCGAAGTCGACCTGTATATCCTTGGTGTATTCGATGAAGAAGCGGAACGTGAAGATGAGCGTCAGACAGAGTCCGAAAAAGAGACCTGTGCCCACCTTCTCGCGATGCTTGCGGTAAACCGTGAGGATGATGGCGAAGATGACGAAGTAGGCTATGGCCTCATACAACTGTCCGGGATGGCGAGGATAGGGGTCTACACGCTCGAAGATAAAGGCCCAGGGCACATTGGTCACGTTGCCGATAATCTCCGAGTTCATGAGGTTTCCTATTCGGATGAATGCCGCCGCGATGCCCGACACCACACCAAAGTTGTCTAACACTACCCAGCCAGGCACCTTCGTGTTTCGGCAGTAGAGCCAGATAGCGATGAACATGCCCAGCACTCCGCCGTGCGAGGCCAGTCCGGCGTAACCCGTGTAGTGCCAAGCGCCGTCGGATCCATGATGCATGGGGATGAGCATCTCTATGAAATGGTCGACCGACGAGAGGAAATAGTCGGGCTGGTAGAACAGGCAATGACCCAGTCGGGCGCCCGCCAGTATGCCTATGAAGATATAGAAGAAGAGCGGGTCGAACTTCTGGTCGGGTATCTTCTCCTCGCGATAGATGCGTTGCATGAGCAGGTATCCGAGCGCCAGACCGATGAGCCAGCATGTGGCATACCACCTCACGCCAAAACTTCCGATGTGGAAGATGATTTCGCTGGGGTTCCAATAAATGTAAAGCATGGTGCTATTGTTTTACCAGATGATGCCTTCGGCGGTTTAGACGTTGAAGCGGAAGTGCATGATGTCGCCATCTTGCACCACATACTCCTTGCCCTCGATGTGCAGGAGACCGGCGTCGCGCACGGCAGCCTCGGTCTTATACTTCATGTAATCGTCGTACTTGATGACCTCGGCGCGGATGAATCCCTTCTCGAAATCGGTGTGGATGACACCGGCGCACTGGGGTGCTTTCCATCCCTTGTGGAAGGTCCATGCCTTCACCTCCATCTCACCGGCTGTGATGAACGTCTGCAGGTTGAGCAGGTTGTAGGCCTTCTTGATGAGTCGGTTTACGCCGCTCTCTTCCAATCCGAGCTCGTCGAGGAAGAGCTTCTTGTCCTCGTAGGTGTCGAGCGATGCGATGTCCTCCTCGGTCTTGGCGGCGATCACCATGGCCTCGGCGCCCTCCTGTTTGGCGATCTCCTCGATGAGGCGGCTGTACTGGTTGCCTTCCTTGGCGCTGGTCTCATCCACATTGCACACGTAGAGCACGGGCTTGGTGGTCAAGAGGAACAAGTCGTGGGCGGCTTGCTGCTCCTCCTTGTCGTCGAAGGTTACGGCTCGGGCGTTCATACCCTTGTCGAGCACCTCCTTATAGGCGCGCAGCACGTTCACCATGACCTTGGCGTCCTTGTTACCAGCGGCAGCCATCTTCTCTTGCTTGACCATCTGTCCCTCGATGGTCTCGAGGTCCTTGAGCTGCAGCTCGGTGTCGATGATCTCCTTGTCGGCGATGGGGTCTACTGGGGCGCCACCCTCGCGCACCACGTTGTCGTCGTCGAAGCAGCGGATGACGTGTATGATGGCGTCGCACTCGCGAATGTTGCCGAGGAACTTGTTGCCCAGTCCCTCGCCCTTGCTTGCGCCTTTCACCAGTCCGGCGATGTCTACAATCTCACAGGTGGCCGGTACGATGCGACCCGGGTGAACGATCTCTGCCAGTTCGGTGAGTCGCTCATCGGGCACAGTGATGACGCCCAGGTTGGGTTCGATGGTGCAGAAAGGGAAATTGGCCGCCTGCGCCTTGGCGCTCGACAGGCAGTTGAAGAGAGTGGACTTTCCCACGTTGGGCAATCCCACAATACCACATTTTAATGCCATAATTTGTTGCTTTATTGATTGCCGCTTTGTTGTTGCGGCTTGCCATTTATATTTATTCTAAGGTGCAAAGTTACGAATTTTTCCGGCCTTTCTCCTTGTGCAGGGCTTTATTTTGCTTATTTTCACCTTGTTTGTCTGTTCCACAAACCATTACGCGATATAACATCATGCATCTTGTGTGGTGATATTATATCGCGTAATATGACTTATGGTGCCACAATATGTATAACGTTATATTGTGTGAGCTATTCTGTAGACAGATGGGTTAGCTCCTGTTATATCTCGTGAAATGCCTTGTTGCAGAGCAGGTTGCCTTGTGTTATATCGTGTGAGATGACGTGTGGCTTGTCGGACCATTTTCTCTTATATAACGTAGTGTAGTGTGTGGTACAGTCTGCTCCGCGATGTTATATGTCGTAAGCTACTTTGTGGTGCCATGCGTGTTAGTGGGCCTCCAGCCAGTTGTCGCCCCAGCCGGCGTCGGCGGTGAGCGGCACGTTGAGCTTGGCGGCGCCTTGCATCTCTTCCAAGACGATGCGCTCCACCTTTTCGGCCTCGTTGGGGTAGACCGAGAAGTTGAGTTCGTCGTGTACTTGTAGTGTCATCTTGGAGCGGATGCCCTCGTCCTTGAAACGCTTCCAGATGCGTATCATGGCCAGCTTGATGATGTCGGCTTCCGTGCCCTGTATGGGGGCGTTGATGGCGTTGCGCTCGGCGAAGCCGCGAACGGTTCCGTTGTGTGAGTTGATGTCGGGCAGATAGCGGCGTCGCCCGTATAGGGTCTCAGCGTAACCCTTCTCGCGGGCCATGCGCTTGGCGTCCTCCATGTACTGGTGTACCTTGGGGAAGGTTTCGAAATAGTCGTCGATGAGCTTTCGCGCCTCTCCCGTGGGGATGTCCATGCGTTGCGACAGGCCGAAGGCGGTTATGCCATAGATGATGCCGAAGTTGGCCTGCTTGGCCTTCTTGCGCTGACTGTCGCTAACCTGATCCATGCTCTCTTTCCATATCTTTGCGGCGGTGGCGCGGTGTATGTCGAAGCCCTCGCGGAAGGCCTCGGTCATGTTCTCGTCGGCCGAAAGGTGGGCCATGATGCGCAGTTCGATCTGACTGTAGTCGGCAGAGAACCATCGGCATCCCTCATCGGGTATGAAACACTTGCGTATCTCCTTACCATCGTCGTCGCGAACAGGGATGTTTTGCAGGTTGGGATCCGACGATGACAGTCGTCCCGTGGCGGTGATGGCTTGGTTGAACGACGTGTGTATGTGTCCGGTTCGCTTGTTGATAAGCTTGGGCAGGGCCTCCACGTAGGTTCCCAACAATTTTTTCATGCCGCGATAGTTGAGTATGTCGTCGACGATAGGTGCCTTGCCGCGCAACTGTTGCAGCACTTCCTCGGAGGTGACATACTGTCCGGTCTTTGTGCGCTTGGGCTTTTCCAGGAGTTGCATCTTTCCGAAGAGTATGTCGCCCACCTGCTTGGGCGATGCGATGTTGAACGTTTCGCCCGCCTCCTCGTAAGCATGGCGCTCGTAGTCGTTCATGCGTTCGGTGAAGGTTTGCTGCGTGAGCTTCAGCTGTTGGGTGTCGAGGCGCACGCCATTGAGCTCCATGTCGGCCAGGACCTTCACCAATGGCATCTCGATATCCCAGAACAGACGCTCGGCCCCCACCTCTTTCAGACGGGGCTCGAGCACGTTTTTCAGTCGGAGCGTTATGTCGGCGTCCTCCGCCGCATACTCGTAGACCTCTTGGGGCGATAGGTCGCGCATGTTCTTTTGGTTCTTACCCTTCGGCCCGATGAGCTCCTCGATGTGAACCGTCTGGTAGTTGAGCAGCGTCTCGGCCATGTAGTCCATGTTGTGTTGCAGCTCGGGCTGAATGACATAGTGGGCGAGCATGGTGTCGAACATGCGGCCTTGTAGATCGACTCCATAGTTGCGCAGCACCATGTAGTCGTATTTGATGTTCTGTCCGATCTTCAAAATCTCCGGGTCCTCATAGAGCGGCTTGAAGATGTCGACGTATTCGAGCGCCTCTTGGCGATTGGCGGGGATGGCCACGTAGTAGGCCTCGTTTTCGGTCACGGCAAAACTCAATCCCACCAATTCGGCCTCAATGGCGTTGGTGGATGTGGTTTCCGTGTCTAGACTGAGATTTTTTTTTGTCCTTAAAAAGTCATATAATTCGACCGCTTCTTGCTTATTATCAATAAGTTGATACTTGTGAGAGGTTGTTTTAAGGCTCGAATAGAGCGATTTTTTTGGCTCGTCTGCCCCGTTGGTCGGATTTGCGGCAAATAAATCGAGCTGTATGTTTGCAGTTTTTTGCTTAATTTCAGGTTTGTTAAGAAACCGTTCCGTCATACGCTTAAACTCGAGCTCATCGAACAGTGCGCGCAGTTTTTGCTCGTTAGGTGGTGTGACGCGCATTTCTTCGAGGTTGAGGGCGATGGGCACATCGGTGCGGATGGTGGCGAGGTATTTTGCCATCTTGATATCGTTGATGGCCCCTTCCACCTTCTCGCGCATCTTACCCTTGAGTTGGTCGGTATGGCTGATGAGCTCTTCGGTGTTGCCAAACTGGTTGATGAGTTTCACAGCCGTCTTCTCGCCGACACCCGGGCAACCGAGATAGTTGTCGGACGCGTCGCCCATGAGCGCCAGGAGATCCACCACCTGGCTGGCGCTGGCAATGCCATACTTGGCCGCCACCTCTTTCTCGCCGATGACATCGTAGCCGCCACCATGACGGGGTCGGAACATCTTGACGTTGGGTCCGATGAGCTGACCATAGTCCTTGTCGGGCGTGAGCATATAGGTGTCGATGCCTTGTCGGCCCGCCTCCGTGGCGAGCGTGCCAATCACGTCGTCGGCCTCGAAGCCGTCGGCTTGCAAAACAGGTATGTTCATGGCCTCCAACACCTGCTTGATGTAAGGCACCGACAGCTTGATGTCTTCTGGCGTCTCCTGTCGTTGAGCCTTGTAGGGTGGGAAAGCCTCGTGCCGGAACGTCTTTCCGTGGTCGAAGGCCACCCCCAGGTAGGTGGGCTTCTCCTTGTCGAGAATCTCCTTCAGCGTGTTGCAGAACCCCAGGATGGCCGAGGTGTTGAGGCCCTTCGAGTTGATGGTGGGCCTGCTGATGAAGGCATAGTAGGAACGGAAGATGATGGCGTATGCGTCAAAGAGGAACAGTTTCTCCATAATAATATTTATTTTCACGGTAAAATTACTAAATTTTAGCCATATTATCCGATAAAATAGTTACTTTTGTAGCAAATTTCATTAGAGGCATGGATTACCTATCAGTCATAAAACACCCCATCTTGTCGGAGTTGACCGATTTCGTTGAGCTTTTCAATCGTTCTCTGTCTCACACCGACGGCATGCTCAGTCAGGCGCTCGACCATATTCGTCAGCGCGCGGGCAAGCGCATGCGCCCGATGCTTATCCTGCTCATGGCTAAGAGCGTGGGTCGCGTGTCGGACGTTACATTGCACGCCGCCGTAGGTTTGGAGTTGCTCCACACGGCATCGCTCGTCCACGATGATGTGGTCGACGAGAGCGGTGAGCGACGCGGACAGCAGTCGGTCAACCAGTTGTACGACAACAAGGTAGCGGTGCTTGTGGGCGACTATATCCTCTCCACCGCGCTGCTCCACATTAGCTATACACACAACGAAACCATCGTGAGATACCTGGCCGAACTGGGGCGTACGCTCTCGAATGGCGAGATCTTACAGTTGTCGAATATCCATGCACGCGATATATCGGAAGAGTCTTACTATCAGGTTATTAGGCAGAAGACCGCCGCGCTCTTCGAGGCTTGCTGCGCCATTGGCACCTTGAGTGGTGGCGCCCCTGAGGAGGAGATAGAAAACGCCAAGATGTTTGGCCGAAACCTTGGTATGATCTTCCAAATTCGTGACGACATCTTCGACTATTACGACCAGTCGCGTATAGGCAAGCCCACCGGCAACGATATGGCCGAGGGTAAGTTGACGCTACCCGCCATCTATGCGTTGAACAGTACGCACAACGAGGAGATGCTGGCCATTGCCTATAAAGTGAAGAACGGATCGGTGAGCAAGGAAGAGATAGCTCGCCTGGTGGCGTTCACCAAGGAGCATGGCGGCATAGAATATGCTGAGCGACGCATGTGGGAGATGCACGCAGAGGCGCTTACATTCATTGAGCGCGAGGTGGAAGACGAAGACCTGAAGAGCAGTTTGCGTGCTTATCTCGACTTCGTGATTGAACGTGAGAAATAATAAGCCTTTACTATATACGCTTACAACTCAGACTATTATAACCCTTTGACAGTGGGGGGTGTGTCAAAATTCACACCCTCTTTTAAAATATCACAAAGCCCGAACTTTC
>NZ_JAXVAE010000097.1:0-12532 GCF_037460745.1 Hallella sp.
TCACTTTATTTGATGAATTTTAATAACTATGCGATTTTATCGCATCAGTACTAGTGAAAAATGATAAATGTGCAATGTGGAATTGTGTGTGATGGATGTAAGTGTTTGAGCGTTAGAGGGTTACGAAAACGCGCCGAGAATGGCGTATTTCGGCCAAACATTTCCGTCGTGGAAAAGAAATGTGTAGTTCTTGATATAGATTGTTGCTTGTTTTCGGAGTGCTTCAAACCGGCAAGTCTTGCGCTTTTCTTGTTCCGAAGCGCCCGTCTTCCGTCTCTTGCCTTACCCTCAGGGAGTTTTCGCTCTCTCGCTTTCCGTTTCCAGTTCTCTCGCTTTCCGTTTCCTGTTCTTTCATGCGCCATTTCCCATTCTCTCATTTTCCATTCCCTGCTCTTCCGGCAGTTTCGTCCCTTTCCGCCTTCTTCGTTGGGAGCTCCTTTCTTCTGGCCTCGTCACCTCAGCGTCTCCCTTCTTCCATCTTTGCCTTGAGGAGCTTCTTGAAGGGTTTGGTGTGGTTAAATAACCTTAAAACCGTTAAAATATAATAAACGTAGGGCGTTCAGGGCTTGTCGGTAATATGTGTATGAAATAAAATATGTAATTTTGCACACCGATTATTTCGGGACACGCTTAGAGTCCCCCGTGCGGACGTGTAAATAGCCGTGCCTTTGGCCGGACACGGTGGTTTGTGAATCATCCGCGCAGCAGAGCGAAAGCCATGGATGGTCTCTTTTAGACTGGAGGCGCCGTGAGGTCTCTGTTATAAATAAGGTATAAAAACGTTTTTTAGTAGTAAATTTAAATTTTAAAATGGACACTTTAAGTTACAAGACTATTTCCGTCAACAAGGAAACAGCTCAAAAGGAGTGGGTAGTGATCGACGCTACCGACCAGATTGTTGGCCGCCTCTGCTCGAAGGTTGCCAAACTGCTCCGTGGAAAGTACAAACCCACTTTCACTCCGCACGTCGACTGCGGTGACAACGTCATCATCATCAACGCAGCCAAGGTGCGTTTCTCCGGCAAGAAGGAAACCGACAAGGTTTACACTCGCTATACTGGTTATCCCGGTGGACAGCGCTTCAACACGCCTGCAGATCTCCGCAAGCGCGAGAATGGCGTCGACAAGATCATTCGTCACGCCGTGAAGGGCATGCTCCCCAAGGGTCCCCTCGGTCGCTCACTTCTCAACAACCTCTATGTGTACGAGGGTGCTGAGCACAAGCAGGAGGCACAGAAGCCTAAGACTATTGATATTAACCAGTATAAATAATTTGAGACAAGATGGAAGTTATTAATGCAATCGGTCGCCGCAAGAGCGCTGTGGCTCGTGTTTATGTCACAGAGGGCACCGGTAAGATTACAATCAATAAGAAGGACATCACCGTTTTCTTCCCCTCAGCTATCCTGCAGTATGTGGTGAAGCAGCCCCTGCAGTTGCTCGAGGTCGCAGAGAAGTACGATATCAAGGCCAACCTCGACGGCGGTGGTTTCACCGGCCAGAGCCAGGCCCTGCGTCTCGCCATCGCACGTGCGCTGGTGAAGATCAACGCTGAAGACAAGAAGAACCTCAAGGACCACGGATTCCTCACACGTGATAGCCGTGCCGTTGAGCGTAAGAAGCCTGGACAGCCCAAGGCTCGCCGTCACTTCCAGTTCAGTAAGCGTTAATATCTCCTGGGTCTCTATCTGTGTGAGACCGGAGATACGTTTAGCATCCAAACAGGCAGGACTCTTCCACGATCGGTGCGAGGCTACCTGGCTGCTGGTTCTAAGCAACGGCCATTGGCCGGTTACGCTCGGGGCAGGAACCCCAGCTAACAAGAATTAAAAAGGAAAGTAAACAATTAAAAATTGAACAAAATGTCAAGAACAAATTTTGACCAGTTGCTTCAGGCAGGTTGCCACTTCGGTCACCTGAAGCGTAAGTGGAACCCCGCCATGGCTCCTTACATCTTCATGGAGCGCAATGGTATTCATATCATCGACCTCAACAAGACAGTAGCCAAGATCGACGAGGCTGCTGAGGCTCTCAAGGCCATCGCCAAGAGCGGTAAGAAGGTTCTGTTCGTCGCTACTAAAAAACAGGCCAAGGACATCGTAGCCGAAAAGGCTGCTTCTGTCAACATGCCCTACGTTATCGAGCGTTGGCCGGGCGGTATGCTCACCAACTTCCCCACCATCCGTAAGGCTGTGAAGAAAATGACGAACATCGACAAGTTGATGAACGATGGTACATTCTCGAACCTCTCAAAGCGTGAGCTGCTGCAGATCACTCGCCAGCGCGCCAAGCTCGAGAAGAACCTCGGTTCTATCGCTGACCTCACTCGTCTGCCCTCGGCTCTCTTCGTCATCGACGTGATGAAGGAGCACATCGCAGTGAAGGAGGCTAACCGCCTGGGCATCCCCGTGTTCGCTGTGGTCGACACCAACTCTGATCCCAACAACGTGGACTACATGATCCCCGCCAACGACGACGCTAAGGACTCTATTGAGGTGATCCTCGACGCTGTCTGCGGTGCTATCGCTGAGGGTCTGGAGGAGCGCAAGGCTGAGAAGGCCGACGACAAGGCTGCCGCTGAGCAGGCTGAGGAGGCCGCTGAGGGCCGTCGCCACGCTCCCCGTCGCGCTCGCCGTGACGAGGCTGCCGCCGAGGCTGCTCCCGCTGCTGAGGAAGAGGCTCCCGCCGCTGAGTAATCATATTGAAGTTTATTCATCAAACTTTTTAAAGTAAAATATCATTATGGCTGTTACAATTGAAGACATCAAGAAGCTTCGCACAATGACCGGTGCAGGTATGAAAGACTGCAAGAAGGCTCTGACCGAGGCTGATGGTGATATCAAAAAGGCTGTGGAGCTCGTTCGTGAGCGTGGTCTGGCTATCGCTGCAAAGCGTTCTGACCGCACCACATCCAATGGTTGCGTGCTCGCTAAGTACGAGAATGGCTTCGCTGCCATGATCGCCCTGAAGTGTGAGACCGACTTCGTTGCCAACGGTGCCGACTATATCAAGCTCACGCAGGATATCCTCGACGCTGCCGTGGCCGCTAAGGCTCAGACACTTGAGGAGGTTAACGAACTGACCGTGAACTACGACGGTGAGGACGTGAAGGTGGCCGACGCCGTTACACGCCGCTCAGGTGTTGTGGGTGAGAAGATGGAGCTCGACGGCTACAACGTGCTCGAGGGCGACAACATCTACACTTACGACCACATGGGTCGCCACATGCTCTGCACACTCGTGCAGCTCTCTGACGCCAATGAGGACGCCGGTCACAAGGTTGCCATGCAGGTGGCTGCCATGAAGCCCGTGGCCCTCGACGAGGCCAGCGTGCCCGAGAGCGTTAAGGAGGAGGAGCTCAAGGTGGCTATCATGAAGACAAGAGAGGAGCAGATCCAGCGTCAGGTCAATGTTGCCCTGAAGAAGGCTGGCGTCAACGCCAATCTCGTCGACAGCGAGGACCACATCGAGTCGAACGTTGCCAAGGGCTGGCTCTCTCAGGAGGACGCCGACAAGGCTCGCGAGATCATCAGCACTGTAAGTGTTGAGGCTGCTGGCAAGCTCAACGAGAACATGATCCAGAACATCGCCAAGGGCCGTATGGCTAAGTTCTTCAAGGAGAACTGCTTGGTTGATCAGGAGTTCCAGTTCGAGGAGGGCGACAAGAAGACCGTTTCTCAGTGGCTCGACGCTCAGGCCAAGGGTCTGAAGGTGGCTGCTTACAAGCGCTTCTCTTTGTCAGGCGACTAATCACTGATTATACATCAATACGAGTGGGGAACCATGGAAGACGCGGTCTTCCGCGGTTCCCCATATTGTTTTTACACCTTATATTATATGTGGCAAGCAATGAGCAGATGGTTGGCCTTGGCCCTTCTTTCGTTGACAACCCTTTCGGCGTGGGCGCAGCGTCCGGCTTTTGGGAAGATGTCGCCGCTCGTCAGGCAGGCGTGGCTCGCACAGCAGCGCATGGCCAACAAAACGGAGGCCAAGGCGGTTGCCAAGGCAAACGTGCGGTCGGAGAGAACGATCATGGCGTTTGTCAAACTGGCGTCGGCCGACAGTTCGCCCCTTACCGAACAGGGGGCGCAGGTGCTTGCCCAGAAAGGAGGGCTCTTTGTGGCCAACATTCCCTTGGGCTCTTTGGCGCCGCTTTCATGCGACGAGCGGGTCGTAAGGATTGAGGCGGGCCAACGCGCCACAACCCACATGGACACAACGGCCGTTGTTGTCAACGCCACATCTGCCCAGCAGTTGCTTCGTTTGCCGCAAGCCTACACCGGACGGGGGGTCGTCGTCGGTGTGCAGGATATCGGATTCGACCTCACGCACCCCAACTTCTTTTCTCCCGACATGGCCCAGTATCGCATCAAGGCCCTCTGGGACCAACTCGCCATCGATACGCTCCAGTCGTCGTTGCCCGTCGGGCGCGATTATGTGGGGCGCGATAGCCTATTGGCTTTGGGCTGTCCACGCGATGGGTTGAAGCAGACCCATGGCACGCACACCGCCGGAATCGCAGCCGGAAGTGGGGCGGAGGGAGCCGACACGCTGTCGCCTTATCGCGGCATTGCGTGGGAGAGCGACATCTGTTTGGTGTGCAACGCCACGACCGACGACATCGCCCTCATCAATCCCGACGACTATTACAAGTACACTTACGCCCTCGACGCATTGGGGTTCAAGTATATCTTCGACTACGCCGACCGTGTGGGGAAGCCGTGCGTCATCAATTTCAGCGAGGGGTCGAGACAGGATTTCCAAGGCTACGATGTGCTTTATTATGAGATGCTCGACTCGCTTGTAGGGCCTGGACATATCATTGTTTCCTCGGCGGGCAACGACGGGCAGGCCATCAACTATCTCCACAAGGGGCCCTCGCAGCAGTCGGCGGGACTCTTCTGTGGCAGCAACTTGCAGAATGTGGGCTTTACCACCAAGGCAACGGCCGATTTTACGCTTCGTTTATCGGTATATAGTCAGGCCGATGCGCCGCAGGTCATCGATGTTCCGATGAGCAAGGTGCTTGCTACAAACGACTCGACGCTCGTCGATACGGTGGCTGTCGGCGACTATAAGTATGTCGTTTCGGCAACGGCCTATCCCTCTTGCTACAATGCCGATGAGGTGGTTTGCGACTGGGATGTCATCACCTTGGCCCACATCTTTAGCAAATGTTATCCCGTGGCTGTGCAACTCGTTGGGCAAGGAGCCGACGTGGAGCTCTTCCCTGTTACAGGATGGCTCTACCATAGTAGTGTCGACAACAGTCTTGCCGATGGCGACAACAGCCACAGCATCAACTCACCGTCGAGCGCTTCGGCGGTTATCTGTGTGGGAGCGACGGGCTATCGCACGCAGTTTGTCAACTATCTGGGACAGCAGAAGGTTTACGACAATGGTCAAGGGGGTGCCCGCACGCCTTTCTCTGGTGTCGGACCAACCTTCGACGGGCGCGTCAAACCTGATGTGATGGCCCCCGGACAAAACATCATTTCGTCGTACAGCAGCTTCTATTTGGAGAACAATCCCGATGCGGGCGACATCAACTCGGATGTCCGCCATTTCTCCCACAAAGGCCGTACCTACGCATGGAACAGCAACGCGGGTACTTCCATGTCGTCGCCTGTGGTGGCTGGAGCCATCGCTCTGTGGTTGCAGGCCGACCCGTCCTTGTCGCCTTCCGATTGCCTGAGTATCTTCGAAAAGACTTGTCGGCGCTACGACCCCATGCTCTCATATCCCAACAACCTCTATGGTTACGGCGAGATCGACGTCACCGCTGGCCTTGAGGAAGTGTTGAGACGGCAGGCAGCGGGCGTGCAGAGCGTGCCCGTGCAACCAGCTACAGGCCGTATTTACACCCTCGACGGCCGTGGAGTGGGAACCGATGCTTCGGCTCTTGCCCCCGGACTCTATATTCGCGATGGACGAAAGTTCGTCGTTCCTTCATCGAATATTCACCTTAATCATCCATAACTATGAAGATTTTCGCCATTGGCATGAACTACGCTTTGCACAATAAAGCGCTTCACGGTACGTTATCTAAACCAGAGGAACCGGTCATTTTCCTGAAAGCCGACACCGCTTTGCTCAAGGACCACAAGCCGTTCTTCATCCCCGACCACATGGGCCGTATCGAATATGAGGCCGAGGTGGTGGTGCGCATCTGCCGCTTGGGCAAGAACATTCCTGAGCGTTTTGCCCATCGCTATTACGACGCCTACACCATCGGCATCGATTTCACGGCGCGTGAGATGCAGCGCAAACTCGCCTCGCAAGGCAAACCGTGGGATATCGCTAAGGGATTCGACGGATCGGCCTGCATTGGCGATTGGGTTCCCAAGGAAAAACTGCCTGAGATCCAGCGCTTGCGCTTCCACCTCGACATCAACGGGAAGGAGGTGCAGCAGGGCTATACGGGCGATATGTTCTATAAGGTCGATGAGATCATTGCCTACATCAGCCAGTTCTACACCCTGAAAACGGGCGACATCCTCTTTACGGGAACACCAACAGGCGTTGGCCCCGTGAGCATCGACGATCACCTGGAGGGCTACATCGAGGAGCGAAAGGTGCTCGACTTCAACTGTAAGTAACTGCGCCTTGCCTCCTGTGGCTACTCTTAGCGCCCGCCATTCCTAAAGGCTCGAATTACGGTGGCTGCTCTTAGCGCTCGCCATTCCTAAAGGTTCGAATTACGGTGGCTGCTCTTAGCGCTCGCCATTACAAATGGCTCGTCCTCTGGTGGCTGCTCTTAGAACAGGCCCCTTAATAGTGCTTGGATGCCGATGGCTTGCAACAGCGCATGGCGTTTCGTGCGCTTCCCTTTATCAACAGACAAAACATGAAACATAGACGAATACAACTTCTTCTCCTGGCGGTCGTGATAAGCATGACGGCTACGGCCCAACGGTTCTTCAATCTGACGTCCGACGAGGTCAGCGTCGACTCGATGTTGCCGCAGTTCAGCTATTCCGTGCCTTTGGAAGGTGCTTTCGCCGATTCGGTTTACTCCTCTATGATTCTCTATCCGGAGTTCATCGACATGACCCAGGAGGACATAGCCCATTACCATCGTTTGTCCGCCGACTCGCTGCCGGCGCTTCCCCGCGTGGAGCAACATCTGGTGCTCAGTCGCAAGAAGGGATCTTTGGAGGTGAGTTTCTGTCCGTTGGTCTATCGCGAGGGACGCTATCAGATACTCGTCAGTTTCATGCTACGCATCGATTCCAAGGTGTTGCCACGCGCGAAACGTATGGCGCCGGGAACCCGAGGCACAGCCGAGGCGTCGCGTTATGCCGACCATTCGGTGCTCGCCTCAGGCACATGGGCCAAGATTCGCGTGCCTTCCACAGGTGTCTACCAGCTTACCGAGTCGTTCATCCGACAGGCAGGATTCTCCAATCTGAGCAAGGTGAAGGTGTATGGATACGGCGGAAACCTGCAGAATGAGAAGCTTGTGGGTGACGAACTGCGTGCCACCGACGACCTGCACGAGGTTCCCACTTATGCCGCAGGCAACCGACGTCTCTTCTATGCGCGTGGTCCGGTGAGTTGGGCGAACAACACCGCCACCCGCCGCACACGCAATCCTTACTCCGATTACGGCTATTATTTCCTTACAGAGACCGACGCTGAGCCCCAGATGGTTGACTCGGCGGCGTTCCTGTCGTCGTTCTATCCGTCGCCCGACGATTACCATTCGCTCTACGAGAAGGATGGTTACAGCTGGTATCCAGGCGGCCGCAACCTCTTCGATCCTGACCCCATTCATTACGGGAAGTCTAAAGAGGTGGTGTTCAACAACCGTACGGGTGCCACGAGTGGGCGTCTAACGGTGAGCGTGTCGGCAGGTTCGAACAGTCGTGCAACGGTCTTTTTCAACGGCAAGCAGGTGGGCGAGCTCTACGTTTCCTTAGGATCCTACGATAAAGGCAACTCCGCTACTGCCACCTACAACCTCTCAGGGCTCACGGCTTCCGACACGGTGAGCGTGCGTTGCGTGTTGGGCGACCCCATCCGGCTCGACTATGTGTCGATGGCTTGGGACAAGCCCGCACCCGCTCCCAGCCTCGCGGCGCAGTTTGCCACGCCCGAATATGTGTACCATATCACCAACCAAAATCATCATGCCGACGCTGCCGCCGACATGATCATTATCATTCCCACCTCGCAGAAGCTGCTGAAGCAGGCCCAACGCCTTGCCGCTTTCCACGAGCAGCACGACGCCATGCGTGTCCGCATCGTGCCGGCCGACGAACTATTCAATGAGTTTTCCAGTGGCACACCCGACGCTAACGCTTACCGCCGGTACCTCAAGATGCTCTATGACCGCGCTGAGACCGACGCCGACATGCCCCGTTACTTGTTGCTTTTCGGCGATTGCGTGTGGGACAACCGCATGCTTACAAGCGAGTGCGCCAACCTCAACCCCGACGATTACTTGCTTTGCTTTGAGAGCGAGAACTCTTTCAATGAGATCAAATGCTTCGTAGACGATGGCTTCTTCTGCCTGCTCGATGATGGAGAGGGCGTCGACCAGATGCGCTCCGACAAGCTCGACATGGCCGTTGGACGCTTCCCCGTCACCACCGAGGACGACGCCAAGGCTATGGTAGACAAGACCATCAGCTACGTGGAGAACCAAAACGCTGGCGCTTGGCAGAACACGTTGGTCTTCATGGGCGACGATGGCAACAGCAATCTGCACATGACCGACATCAACGCTGCCGCCAACGACATCGCCACACGCCATCCCGGCTATCAGATAAAGAAAGTGATGTGGGACGCATACAAAGGCGTTTCAACCTCGACAGGCAACAGTTACCCCGAGATAACCACCTTGTTGAAGCAGCAACAGCAGGCTGGCGCCCTTATCATGGACTATGCCGGACACGGTCGTGCCGACCAAATCTCGCATGAGCGGGTGCTGACGCTGAGCGACTTTGAGAAGTTCTCCAACACCAACCTTCCCCTTTGGGTCACCGCCTCGTGCGACATCCTGCCCTTCGACGGCGTGGAGCCCACCATCGGAGAGGCTGCCGTGACCAACAGCAAGGGAGGCGCCGTGGCGTTCTTCGGCACCACACGCACCGTGTACTCCAATTACAACAAGTCCATCAATATGGCTTTCATGCGCTATGTGCTGTCCGCTCCCGATGGCAAACCTATCACTCTTGGCGAGGCGCAGCGCTTGGCCAAGAACCAGATGATTACCAACAAGCAGGACACTACGGTCAATAAGTTGCAGTATTCGCTCCTTGGCGACCCCGCCATAGCGCTCCATTTGCCCACCCTGAGCATAGTGGTCGACTCCATAAACGGCGTCCGTCCGTCGGCCAGCAACCCCCTTACGCTCAAGGCTGGAAGCGTGGCGCGAGTGGCGGGACACGTTGAGAACGCCCCCACTTTCAATGGCGTGATGACGGCATTGGTGCGCGACTCGCGTGAGTTGGTTACTTGCCGACTGAACAATAGCGCCGAGGCGAAGGTGGCGTTCACCTTCTTCGACCGCACCAACACGCTCTTCACGGGGTCCGATAGTGTGCGCAATGGTGCGTTCGCCTTCTCCTTCGTGGTGCCCAAAGACATCAATTACTCTGACGAGCGAGGCCTTATCAACATCCATGCCGTGAGCAACGACAAGCAACTGATAGCCCATGGCGCCGAGGACAATTTCCTTGTGGGCGGAAGCGACGAGAACGCAGTCGACTCCTTGGGGCCGAAAATTTACTGCTATCTCAACACACCGCAGTTTGAGAATGGCGGCAACGTCAACCCCACACCTTACTTCGTAGCCCAGCTAACTGATGACGACGGCATCAATGCGGCAGGCACAGGCATAGGCCACGACCTGCAACTCGTGATCGACGGCAGTCCCAACATGACCTATAAGCTCAACGATTATTTCGCCTACGATTTCGGAACCTACCAACGAGGCACCGTGAGCTATAGTCTGCCGGCGTTGGAGCCCGGTCGCCACACGCTGCTTTTCCGTGCGTGGGACGTGCTCAACAACTCCTCGACGGCCACGCTCGACTTCAATGTGGTGAAGGGATTGAAGCCCACCCTTTATGGCATCGACGTGTCGAAAAATCCCGCTTCCACCTCCACCACGTTCATCATCAGTCACGATTTCAGCGGTTCGGCCATGGATGTGACGATTGATGTTTTCGACACCAGCGGTCGCCTGTTGTGGACCCACTCCGAGACGGGCGTGTCGACCAACGGCGCTTACACAGTCGATTGGGACTTGTGCCAGGACGGAGGCGGTCGGTTGCAGACTGGTGTTTACCTTTATCGCGTCCGCGTATCGAGCGATGGCAGTTCCGAAGCGTCGAAAGCTAAGAAACTCGTCGTCATCAACAATAAATGACCCCTTGCCTACGTTTCTATAGAAGTCAATGATTTTTGGTCGTTCCCACGGTTCAGCCGTGTGTTGCAACCATCCATACAACAATGATACACAGAATGAACAAGACCTTGAGAATAGTTGTGGCATGTCTTCTTGCCGTTGTGTCCTTCCAGGCCAACGCCCAGGATAAGAAGGACATGTTTAACCCGGTGAACACGT
Source organism: Hallella sp. (assembly GCF_037460745.1). Classification (NCBI taxonomy): domain Bacteria; kingdom Pseudomonadati; phylum Bacteroidota; class Bacteroidia; order Bacteroidales; family Prevotellaceae; genus Hallella; species Hallella sp. Next base: position 10,577 of record NZ_JAXVAE010000097.1, read on the forward strand.
CGGTCACCTCGCAGACCATCGCTCCCGACGCCCGCGCTGGCGCCATGGGAGACGTGGGTGTTGCCACAGACCCTGATGTGACCTCACAATACTGGAACCCCGCCAAGTACCCGTTTACGATTAGCCGTGCCGGAGTGGCGCTCAACTACACGCCGTGGCTGCGCCAGTTGGTGAGCGATATGGACCTTGCCTATCTTGCCGGCTACTATCGCATAGGCGACTATAGCGCCGTTTCGGGTTCGTTCCGTTATTTCTCGCTGGGTGAGGTGATGATGGGCAACTATTCATCCATCCCAGACGGTGGCTCGTCGAATGCCGGCAACACCATCAATCCCTATGAGATGTCGCTCGATGTGGCCTACTCGCTCATGCTCAGCGAGACGTTCTCCATCGCCGCTGCCGTGCGTTGGATCTATTCGGACCTTACCTACGACTACACACGGGACACGTCGCCCGGTTCGGCTTTTGCCGCCGACATCGCCGCTTATTACCAGAACTATATCAACATAGGTGCGCGCGAGTGCCAGTTGGGATTGGGTCTTAACATCTCAAACATCGGTAGTAAGATTAAGTTTGGTGGCTACAACAACAGCGAGTTTATCCCCACCAACCTGCGTCTGGGTGCCGCCCTGATGATTCCGGTCGACGAATACAACCGCTTCACGATCGCAGCCGACGCCAATAAGTTGCTCGTTCCCACCTATCCCAAGCAGGAAGAGGGTGAGACAACCGAGGATTACACGCAGCGTGTGCAGAAGGATTATTACGACGTTTCGAGCATCAGCGGTATCTTCAAGAGCTTTGGCGACGCTCCCGGTGGCTTCAAGGAGGAGTTGCAGGAGATCCAATGGAGCTTGGGTGCGGAGTATAACTACCACGATCAGTTCACCCTTCGCGCCGGCTACCATCATGAGAGCGCTAACAAGGGTAACCGAAAGTACTTCACGGTGGGTGGCGGTTTCAAGATGAGCGTGTTCTCGCTCGACGCCGGTTACGTCATTGCCACGGCCAAGAGCAACCCGCTCGACCAGACGCTCCGCTTCACGCTGAGTTTCGATATGGATGGCATTAAGGATTTGCTTAAACGTAGATAACATGACAAATATAAGAACAGGAATGGGTTACGACGTTCACCAGTTGGTGGAAGGTCGTGACCTTTTTTTGGGCGGAGTGAAGATCGACCACGCCAAGGGACTGTTGGGGCATAGCGACGCCGATGTGCTCATCCACGCTATATGCGACGCTTTGCTCGGCGCCGCCAACATGCGCGACATCGGTTACCATTTTCCCGACACGTCGGACGACACCTTGGGCATGGACAGCAAGGTCATCCTCAAGCAAGTAGTGGCGCTTATCGCCACCAAGGGCTACCAACTCGTCAACATCGACGCCACCGTATGCGCCGAGCGCCCGAAGCTCAACCCGCACATTCCCGCCATGCAGGCCTGCCTCGCCAATGTCATGGGATGCGATGCGGACCAAGTGAGCATCAAGGCCACCACCACAGAGAAGCTCGGCTTCACGGGTCGCCAGGAGGGCATCTCGGCCTATGCTGTCTGCCTGGTGGAGAAGGTTCGCTAAATAGCGGCGTACGCCTTGCTTCACTTTGGGGCTTTTGCAAACAAGGAAGAAAAGGCTTAGCCTTGTTATAATGCCTATCAGGCCCACGATGCGCAGTATGCATCGTGGGCCTGATAGGCATTCTTTTTTGTGTGTTGGCTAATGGCCAATTTGCAATTGTGAACCTTGTGGGCTTGATGATGTGTGGGCTCAACGGGCACAAAAAAAATACGCTGAAACTCATCAACGAGCTCCAACGTACACCTATGTTTAACTAAAAATCCTTTTCAAACGAAATGAAAACCTCACGGTCTCCATTGTTCTCCGTTAAACAATCTATCAATCTACCTTAAACCTAATAACTAAAAACCTAAATCTATTACTACTAACCTAAAC
>NZ_JAXVAE010000098.1:0-23548 GCF_037460745.1 Hallella sp.
TGTTTAGTTACCTTTTGCGGAGATATTCATTTTTGTTTTATAGAGGAAAGGTACGAATATTTTTGATAACCACCAAACGCCAGAGACCCCATAATGCGTGAATTTGTGTTAAACTAACCTTCTCTTACACCAGGACTGAAACGGGCGACCGCCACCCCTATCGAATGGCAGTGGCTGCTCTTACACCAGCGCCCGCGAGGGCTTAGCGCCCACGAGCGCAAGTGGCAGGGATTGGCAGGCGCCTGAGGCCCTGAGGCCATACATGCGCTCGGTTCAACCGAGGTCCTTGCCGGGATCGCCCCCCCCCCGAGAGTCTCCTTACCGCCAAGACTGAACGAACGGTTCGCATTTCATGGGTCTCCATGATGACGACAAAGGGGGTCATTTCAACTGACCCCCTTGGCGTGGCAGGCAGAGCCACCTGTCGACCCTTTGGCGATGGGTTGGTTTCAACCCACCCCATCCCCTCCGGCAACATCAGCCTTACCGCCAAGACTGAACGAAACACTTCACCATTTCATGGGTCTCCATGACGGTGACCAAGGGGGTGGTTTCAACCCACACCCTTTTGCGTGGCAGGCAGAGCCACAGTTATTAGCCGAACCCTTGCGATGGGGGCGTTTCAACCCGACCCATCCCCTTTGGCAACATCAGCCTTACCGCCAAGACTGAACGAAACACTTCACCATTTCATGGCCTCCATGACGGTGACAAAGGGGGTGGTTTCAACCCACACCCTTTTGCGCGGCAGGCAGAGCCATGGTTGTTAGCCGTTTCACGAGTCTCCGTGATAACGACAAAGGGGGTCGTATTACGCGACCCCCTTTGTCGTGGTCAGGCAGAGCCACCTGTCGAACCCTTTGGCGATGGGGTCATTTCAACTGGCCCCATCCCCTCCGGCAACCTCAGTCTTACCGCCAAGACTGAACGAAAACGAAACGTTCGCCGTTTCACGAGTCTCCATGATGACGCGAACCAGCGTCGCGTTTTGCGACGCTGGTTTGCACAGCCTTTCTCACATGCACATCACAAGCGCCTCTTCGCAGCGCCCATTTTGTTACAATGTTACATGTTACATGTTACAATAAGGTGGTTCCATATTGCGCAGGATGGGCTTATAGAAAATATATAGTATATATAATTTATATATTATATATACTATATATTTTTTACACCCCCCAAATTCAGGCTTCCGAAAGAAGGTGCGGACACACGGAAGGTGCTTATTGTAACATGTAACATGTAACAATGTAACATTTTCCCGTCTGCAAGACAACCAAGGGGCAGAATGTCCAGGTAGCGCATAGCCCAGGGCAAGCGAGCTATGCCTGTGCAAACCGCCCTCATAGAAACGCACTCCGCATGCCAAAAATCTGCTATCTGCCGCAGCGACGGCGCGACCTGTGGGATTGTCCCCATCACCCCGAACGGCATCTGTGCGCATCTGCGATCTGTTGGAGAACATATACGCGCAAAACGAAAAAAATAGCCCCAACCACCCTGAAACAAAGGGCGTAAGTCTTACAAAATGTTAAAAATCGCATTTTTCCGACCGCAAAAGCTAATATTTGTTTATAAATATAATAAGGTAAGAAAATTATTTGTATCTTTGTATGGATTAGATAGTGAAAAACGTGTTTGGCTTTTCGTCGACAAGGCTAAGCGCTTAAAGCATAGATAATGAGGCAACTAAAAATTCAGAAGAGCATCACCAACCGCGCAAGTGAAGCTTTAGACAAGTATCTGGTGGAAATAGGCAGGGCCCCACTCATCTCCATCGATGAGGAGATAGCGCTGGCACAAAAGATCAAGAAAGGAGGACGCGAGGGCGAACGGGCAAAGGAGAGGCTCGTAACCGCCAACCTGCGCTTTGTGGTCTCCGTGGCCAAGCAGTACCAGCACCAGGGCTTGTCGCTGACCGACCTCATCGACGAGGGCAACATCGGCTTGATCAAGGCTGCCCAGAAATTCGATGAGACACGCGGCTTCAAGTTCATCTCCTACGCCGTGTGGTGGATCCGGCAAGGCATCCTGCAGGCCATCGCCGAGCAGAGCCGCATCGTAAGGCTGCCGCTGAACCAGGTGGGGTCGCTCAGCAAGATCAACCACGAGATCAACCGCTTTGAGCAGGAGCACCAGCGCCAACCAAGCATCCAGGAGATCTCCGACGCCACGCACGTGGACGCCGACAAGATACAGCAGAGCATGATGGCCGACGGCCACCACGTGAGCGTGGACGCGCCCTTCCAGGACGGCGAGGAGAACACCATGCTCGACATCATGGCCAGCGGCGACGACAGCCGTACCGACAAGATGGTGGACCACGAGAGCATGGCGCAAGAACTCAACGCCGTGCTCGAGAGCGTGCTCAACGACCGCGAGACAACCATCATACGCGAGTGCTTCGGCATAGGATGCAACGAGATGGGACTTGAGGAGATAGCCACCCAGCTCGGCCTCACACGCGAGCGCGTGCGACAGATACGCGAGAAAAGCATCGCCAAGCTGCGCGAGAGCGGCAACGTGCGCATCCTCATGAAGTATCTCGGCTAAAGGCAAGCCACAAGGCAGCCCCCGCCCCACCTTAGGCAAGGGCGCCAGCCTTAGGCCAAACAACGGCGCCCCACAACGGGCGTAGCCGTCAGGCGAACCTGTTAGACAAACCTGCCAACGAACCCAGTTAGACGAACTTACCAACGAACCTACCAACGAACCCAGTTAGACGAACCCCGGCAGACAAACCTACCAACGAACCCAGTTAGACGAACCCCGGCAGACGAACCTACCAACGAACCCCGACAGACGCACAAAACGTTACATTGTTACATGTTACATGTTACAATAAGGTGGTTCCACATGTCGCATTCCCCAATTCAACATTGGCAACACAACAACATTCCACATAGAAAAAAACACCCTACACTCAACCTTCAACATTATAAAACATTCCGCATAAAAATGAGAATTGAGACGCAAACGCGCTTGGTTCTCGTTTTTTTTGAGTAACTTTGCAAACAATTTCTATATCATACAAAAGGTATTAGTATTAATGATCACTCTTACAAATTTAGCCATACAGTTTGGCAAACGTGTACTTTACAAAGACGTAAACATCAAATTTACCCGTGGCAACATCTACGGCGTCATCGGCGCCAATGGTGCGGGTAAATCAACCCTCTTGCGCGCCATCAGTGGAGACTTGGAGCCAAACAAAGGAACTGTGGAGATGGGCCCAGGCGAACGCCTGTCGGTGCTCGAGCAGGACCACTTTAAGTATGACGCATACAGCGTGATGGACACCGTTCTCATGGGTCATGAGGCGCTCTGGAACAACATGAAGGAGCGCGAGGCTCTCTACTCGAAGGCAGAGATGACCGAAGAGGATGGCAACCGCGCAGCCGAGCTCGAAGAGAAGTTTGCCGAGATGAACGGATGGGAGGCTGAGAGCGACGCAGCCCAACTGCTGCAGAACCTCGGCGTGAAGGAGGATGCCCACCACAAGCAGATGACCGCCCTCTCCAACAACGAGAAGGTGCGCGTCATGCTGGCAAAAGCCCTCTTCGGAAAACCCGACAACCTGCTGCTCGACGAGCCCACCAACGACCTCGACCTCGACACCGTGGAATGGTTGGAGAACTATCTCGGAGAGATCGACGAGAACCAGACGGTGCTCGTGGTGAGCCACGACCGCCACTTCCTCGACTCGGTCAGCACACAGACCATCGACATCGACTTCGGAAAGGTGACCGTCTTCGCCGGAAACTATAGCTTCTGGTACGAAAGCTCACAGCTCGCCCTCCGACAGGCGCAGAACCAAAAGCTGAAGGCCGAGGAGAAGAAAAAGCAGTTGGAGGAGTTTATACGCCGATTCTCTGCCAATGTGGCAAAGAGCCGCCAAACCACAAGCCGAAAGAAGATGCTGGAGAAGCTCAACGTGGAGGAAATACGCCCGTCGAGCCGTAAGTACCCGGGCATCATCTTCCAGATGGAGCGCGAGCCAGGCAACCAAATCCTTGAGGTGGAGGGACTGAAGGCCGTCGACGACGAGGGACAAGTGCTCTTCGACAACGTGAACTTCAACATCGAGAAGGGACAGAAGGTGGTGTTTCTCAGCCATAACCCCAAGGCCATGACCGCCCTCTTCGAGATCATCAACGGCAACCGACAGGCCAACGCAGGAACCTACAAGTGGGGCGTAACCATCACAACGGCCTACCTCCCACTCGACAACACCGAGTTCTTCAAGAGCGACCTCAACCTCGTCGACTGGCTCTCACAGTACGGCCCCGGCAACGAGGTGGCCATGAAGGCCTACCTGGGACGCATGCTCTTCCGTCAGGAGGAGGTGGAGAAGAAGGTGAATGTGCTCTCGGGCGGCGAGAAGATGCGCTGCATGATCGCACGCATGCAACTGCAAAACGCCAACTGCCTGATACTCGACACGCCCACCAACCACCTCGACCTCGAAAGCATCCAGGCGTTCAACAACAACCTCGTGAGCTTCAAGGGAAACATCCTCTTCTCAAGCCACGACCATGAGTTCATAGAGACCGTGGCCGACCGCATCATCGAACTCACACCCAGCGGAACCATCGACAAGATGATGCCCTACGACGAGTATATCCATGACGAGGCCATCAAGGAGCAGAAGGCCAAAATGTACAACGCGTAAATAAGAAGTAACGACTTTCCACAAAGTCTACCTTCAACAGATAGTCATGTGGCACACTTTTTGTATGCTACATGACTATATTAAATATACACATATCATGACAGATTCAAAAGATAAAAGCAGAAAGATAAACGTGGACGGCGAAGAAGCAACCCCCAAGGCTGCCGAGAACAAGCCCGAAACGGAGGCTGCAGCCTCTGAGGAAAACACAGACGCCAAAACAGAGGAGACCCCTGAGGCCGACCCATTGGAAGAGGCACAGAAGCAGATCGAAGAGCTGAAGGACAAGTACCTGCGCACCGTGGCCGAGTTTGACAACTACAAGAAGCGCACCCTGAAGGAAAAGACCGAGCTCATCCTCAACGGTGGCGCAAAAACGGTGGCCGCCATCCTCCCCGTACTCGACGATTTTGAGCGCGCCATAGCCGACAAGAGCGACGACCCCAAGGCCATCAAGGAAGGCATACAGAACATCTTCAACAAGTTTGTGAAGAGCCTGGAGAGCCTGGGAGTAAAGCAGATAGAAACCAAAGACAAGGATTTCGACACCGACTACCATGAGGCGGTGGCCATGGTTCCCGGCATGGGCGACGACAAGAAGGGCAAGGTGGTCGACTGCCTGCAGACGGGCTACACCATGAACGACAAGGTCATTCGCCACGCCAAGGTAGCCGTGGGACAATAAGGCCCTACACCCCTTCATTCTAATAAAGAATCTGAATTTCCAACACACAAATGGCAGAGAAAAGAGACTATTACGAGGTTCTGGGCTTGGACAAGAACGCAAGCGAGGATGACATAAAGAAAGCATACCGCAAACTGGCCATCAAATACCACCCCGACCGCAACCCCGGCGACAAAAAGGCCGAGGAGAAGTTTAAGGAGGCAGCTGAGGCCTACGACGTCTTGCACGACCCACAGAAACGCCAGCAATACGACCAGTTTGGCTTCAATGGCCCACAAGGCGGATTTGGCGGTGGCTTCGGCGGAGGCGGCATGGACATGGACGACATCTTCTCGATGTTTGGCGACATCTTCGGCGGGCACGGCGGATTTGGCGGATTTGGTGGCTTCGGAGGTGTAAGAGGCGGAAGCCAGCAGCGCGTGTACCGCGGCACCGACCTCCGACTGAAGGTGAAACTGTCGTTGCAGGACATAGCCTCGGGCGTAACCAAGAAGTTCAAGGTCAAGAAAGACGTGGTGTGCACCCATTGCCACGGCACAGGAGCCGAGGGCGGCTCACAGCCCGAGACCTGCCCCACATGTCACGGATCGGGCGTGGTGGCACGCACCGTGCGCACACCGCTCGGCATGATGACCACACAGTCGGAATGTCCCACCTGCCATGGCGAAGGCACCGTCATCAAAAACAAATGTAAGGAGTGTGGCGGCACGGGCGTCGTGAAAGGCGACGAGATCGTGGAAATCGACATCCCTGCAGGCGTCGAAGAGGGAATGGTGGTCAACGTTGGCGGAAAAGGAAACGCCGGACCACACAATGGTGTCAACGGCGACATCCAAGTGCTGATTGAGGAGGAGAAGAACGACACCTTCACACGCGACAAGCAAGACATCATCTACAACCTGCTGCTCGATTTCCCAACGGCGGCATTAGGAGGCGAGGTGCAAATTCCAACCATCAACGGCAGCAAGGTGACGCTGAAGATCGAATCGGGAACGCAACCCGGCAAGACCGTCCGACTGAGAGGAAAGGGACTTCCCGCACTCAGAGGATACGGATCGGGAACAGGCGACCTGGTAGTGAAAATCAGCGTCTACGTGCCCAAGACGCTCACAAAGGAGGAGAGGAAGGCCATCGAGTCGCTCAAGAATTGTGAGAACTTCAAGAGCGACTCTACAACCAAGAAGAGCATCTTCGACATGTTCAAGAATTGTTTCAATTAGAATAGGGCCATCTTCATGGATTATCAAGAAACCGTAGAATACCTATACAACAGCACCCCGGTCTTCGAGCACGTGGGTGCTGTTGCCTATAAGGAGGGATTGGAAAACACGTTGGCGATGGATGAACATTTCGGACATCCTCACCGCTCATACAAAACCATACACATCGCTGGCACCAATGGCAAGGGATCGTGCTCACACACCTTGGCAGCCATTCTCCAAGCCGCAGGTTACAAGGTGGGACTTTACACCTCGCCACACCTTGTAGATTTCCGCGAACGCATAAGGGTTAACGGGCAGATGATCAGCAAGAAACGCGTTGTCGACTTCGTGGCCGACCATCGCGCCTTCTTCGAGCCCCTCCACCCCTCGTTCTTCGAACTGACCACCGCCATGGCGCTCCTCTACTTCAAGGAGCAACAGGTCGACGTGGCCGTCATCGAGGTGGGACTGGGAGGCCGACTCGACTGCACAAACATCATTACACCCGTATTGTCGGTCATCACCAACATCAGCCTCGACCATACCCAATTCCTCGGCCATACGCTCGAAAAGATCGCAGGCGAAAAAGCGGGTATTATAAAAATAGGTGTACCCGTAGTCGTCGGCGAGACACAAGCCGAGACCGCTCCCGTGTTCCAGGCCAAGGCCGAGCAGCAGGGAGCCCCCATCCTCTTCGCCGAGCACAACAGGGAGGTGACAAATTGGCAGTTCAGCCAACAGGGTGGCATCGATTACCAGACGCGCAGCCTGGGGTCGCTCCATGGCCAACTGGGTGGCGAATACCAAGCCAAGAACACCAACACCATCTTGGCAGCCATCGATGTGCTCCAAGGAAAAGCCCACGCCAAGGGCCTCCCGGAAGCCCCCATCTTCAAGATCAGCGAGCAGCATGTGGCAGACGGGTTCGCCAACGTGTGTGAGTCGACAGGCCTGCAAGGCCGTTGGCAGACGTTGCACCAGCACCCACTGGTCGTTTGCGACACAGGCCACAACGCCGCCGGATGGACCTACCTGGCGGAGCAGATAGCCATGCAGAAGTGCCACCACAAGCACATCGTGTTTGGAATGGTCGACGACAAGGACATCAGCGCCGTCATGGACATGCTCCCCAAGGACGCCACCTACTATTGGACGCAAGCCAGCACACATCGAGCCGTGCCCTCGGCAAAGGTGGCACAGATGGGCCAGCAGCACCATTTGCAGGGCGACAACTGCGGAAACGTGGAGCAAGCATACCGTAAGGCAATGGAAAAGGCAGGCCAAAACGATTTCGTTTTTGTTGGTGGATCGAGCTACGTCGTGGCCGATTTGTTGGCGTTAAACGATTTTTAACATCATGTTGTCCGTATTTTCTCTATTTTATCTTGCGATTATCGTTTATTTTTAGTTACTTTGCAGATAGATAAAGTAACTAAAAACTATTCAATATTATGAGCACGACTGAAACAGAAAACTTCGGCGGCCTGAAAAGATCCAATTATCAGGCCACTGTGGACGGAAAGAAGACAGATCTCTTTTTCCTCAAGAACAGCAAAGGTCACGTTGTAGCCATCACCAATTACGGCGGTGCAGTCGTCGGCGTGTTCGTTCCCGATAAAAATGGAGAACTGGCCAATGTCATTCAGAGCTATGACAGCATCGAGGCCGCACAAAAGTCCGACTCGCCATATAAGTCAACATTGATTGGTCGCTATGGCAACCGCATCTGCGAGGGCAACTTCACCCTCAACGGCAAGGCCTACCACTTGGCTGTGAACAACGGCAAGAACCACCTGCACGGCGGCAAGAAGGGCTACAACCTTCGCGTATGGGAAGCCCAGAAGATGGGCGAACACACATTGGCGCTCAACCTCGTAAGTCCTTACGGAGAAGAGGGTTACACCGGAGAGGTGAAAGTTTCGGTCGAATACTCATTCACCGACGACGATGAGCTCATCATCGAGTATCTCGCCACCACAAACAAGAAGACGATTATCAACCTCACACACCACGGTTACTTCTCGTTGGCCGGTATTGCCAACCCCACACCGACGGTTGATAATGTGGTTTGCGAAATCAACGCCGACTTCTTTATCCCCATCGACGACACATCCATCCCCACAGGCGAAATCCTGAAGGTGGAGGGCACACCGTTCGATTTCCGCGCTCCCAAGCCGCTCGGCCAAGACATCGACGCCGACGACGAGCAGATCAAGAACGGTGCAGGCTACGACCATTGCTTCGTGCTCAACAAGAAGGAGTTTGGAGAGCTGTCGTTCGCTGCCAAGGTGGTTGAGCCGGTGAGCGGACGCACCATGGAGGTTTACACCACAGAGCCTGGCGTGCAGCTCTACACCGACAACTGGGCCGACGGCAAGGACGGACAGTGTGGCGCCTCATTCCCGAAGCGCTCATCGGTGTGCTTCGAGGCACAGCATTTCCCCGACACTCCCAACCGACCCTATTTCCCGAACGTCGTGTTGAAGCCGGGCGAGCAGTATAAGCAAAAGACCATCTATAAGTTTGGCGTGGAGAAATAACGTCTACCTAAGAAATAAGAGGGGGGAGGATGAGTTCCAGTTGGAATTCATCTTTCTCCCTATTCATGAATGAACAATAACTGAATCAAAACAAATATGTCACAAACTCCTCAAACGCAGCGCCCCAACTACACGTTTGCGCTGATCGTTGTCTTCATCGTGTGCTTCCTCATCGGATTCATCACGACGATGAACAACTCTATGATTTCTTTCTGCTCTAAGGCTTTCGACCTGACAGCTCAGCAAGGCCAGTATGTCAACACCGCCTTCTACGGCGCCTACCTGCTGAGCATACCGTTCGCCATGCTCATGAGCAAGATTGGCTACAAGGGTACCCTTATCCTGGGTTTGGCGGTTGCCGGAATTGGCTTCGTCATCAACTCCATCGGCATCAACTCGGCCATCGCAGCACAGGCCAACGTTTACACCGTGTTCTTGGCCAGCATGTGCTTGGTGGCTTGCGGTGTGGTGATGCTGCAAAACGTGGCCAACCCCTACGTCATGGTTCTCGGCTCGCCTGAGAAGGGCGCTTTCCGCATGACGCTGAGCCAGGCCCTGAACTCCGTGGCCACCACGTTGGCTCCGCTGTTCATCACTTACGTCATCATCCGCAACCAGGCTCCCACGCCATCGGCTGTCCCCGCTCCGTTCCTGGGCTTGGGTATCTTCACGCTGGCCATCTGCGTCATCCTGGTGTTCCTGAAGCTCCCGAAGATCGACGAGGGCAAGCAGGCTGAGGACGCTGGTATCCACCGCGAGTATAAGAGCTCTGTGTTCAAGTATCCCCACGTTTGGTTGGGCGCACTCGGCATCTTCATGTATATGGGTGTTGAGATTGGCGTTCCTTCCATGCTTCCCTATAAGTTCCGCGACATGCTCGGCGCAGGCGAGGACTATACCTCGATCGCTACCAGCTACCTCGCATTCTACTGGGGTGGCATGATGGTTGGCCGTTTCATCGGTGCCGCCATCCTCGCCAAGTTTGAGCCGCGCAAGTTGCTCACCTCTTGCCTGGTGCTGGGTGCCGCATGCATCCTGCTGAGCGTTGTTCTCCCCGGCATGGTGGGTATCTGGTGCATGATCGCCGCTGGTTTGTTCCATTCCGTGATGTGGCCTTTGATCTTCAACCTGGGTCTCCAGGAGCTCGGTCCCCACACCAAGTCGGCTACGGGCGTCATCAACACTGGTGTGATTGGCGCTGCCCTGCTGATGCCTGTCATGGGTAAGTTGGTCGACTCTACCAGCGTTATCGTGGCAAGCTGCTGCCTCTTCATCTTCTACGCATACATCATCTGGTTCTGCAACTGGGGATCGAAGGTGGGTCTTGGAAAGTAAGTAAGATTCTATTAACTTTTTAAAAAATACATCTATGGAGATTGAATATGTAAGAAGTCGCTTCATCAAGCATTTCGACGGCAAGACAGGTAACATCTACCACTCACCTGGCCGCATCAACCTTATTGGTGAGCACACCGACTATAATGGTGGATTTGTTTTCCCGGGCGCTGTGGAGCAGGGCATCATGGCTGAGGTTCGCCCCAACGGCCAGCAGACATGCAACGTCTACTCTATCGACCTGAAGGACATGGTTCATTTCAAGATCGACGATCCTAAGGGTCCGTCAGCCACATGGGCTCGCTACATCTACGGCGTAGTGCAGGAGATGAGAGCTCTGGGCGTAGACGTGAAGCCTTTCAACGCTGCCTTCGCTGGCGACGTTCCATTGGGAGCTGGTATGTCTTCGTCAGCCGCGCTCGAGAGCTGCTTCGCTTGCGCGCTCAACGATCTGTTTGGCGACAACAAGGTCTCTAAGTGGGACATGGTGTTGGCTGGTCAGGCAACAGAGCACAAGTATATCGGCGTTAACTGCGGTATCATGGACCAGTTTGCTTCAGTCTTCGGACAGAAGGGCAAGCTCATGCGCCTCGACTGCCGTAGCCGCGAGTTTGAGTATTTCCCCTGGGAGCCCAAGGGCTACAAGCTCGTTCTGCTCAACTCTAAGGTGAAGCACGAGCTGAAGGGTTCACCCTACAACGATCGCCGCAACTCTTGCGAGAACGTGGTGAAGGCGCTGAGCAGCCACTTCCCTGATAAGAAGTTTGAGACGCTCCGCGACGCCAACTGGGATGAGCTGGAGGCCGTGAAGGCTGTGGTGAGCGAGGAGGACTACACACGCGCACACTTCGTGCTGGGTGAGGTAGACCGCGTGCTCGCTGTGAGTGAGGCTCTTGAGAAGGGCGATTACGAGACCGTTGGCCAGAAGATGTACGAGACCCACTACGGCCTGAGCAAGGAGTATGAGGTGAGCTGCGAAGAGCTCGACTACCTCAACGACATCGCCAAGGAGAATGGCGTGACGGGTTCACGTATCATGGGCGGTGGTTTCGGTGGTTGCACCATCAACCTGGTGAAGGATGAGGTTTACGACAAATTCATCGCTGATGCCAAGAAGAAGTTCAACGAGAAGTATGGTCATGAGCCTGAGGTCATCAATGTGGTCATTGGCGACGGCTCAAGAAAGATCTGCTAAGCATCGACACGTCATTTCGCACATAACGAAATAAATGACATAACCCACGACCTGTTGCCCGAAAAGGCAGCAGGTCTTTTTTTATGCACACGCTTCCCTACCCACCCCACAAACGTTACATTGTTACATGTTACATGTTACAATAAGGTGCTTCCACATTTCCACATTATCCAACGCTCATCATTCCACACCCCACAATCGACACCCCACACAACCCAAAGCTCCCTTACGAAAACGTTACATTGTTACATGTTACATGTTACAATAAGGTGGTTCCACATGGCGCATTGTCCTACACTCAACATTCCACACCCAACATTACATCCCATTCCACGCCCAACTTTCAACATTCAACATTTACATCCCCATTCTTGGCCAATAACACCATAAAATGGACAATTTTACCAGTTGATTTATGTCAAGGAGTGTAAAAATGCCCTTTTTCGAAAAATAATGGGTGTAAACTGATACAACTTTCACAGAAAAGTAGTATCTTTACCAACAAATTACAAGAACCAATCAACTAACAACTCTTTAGTATGGAAAACTTTAGGAACCTACTGCTTGGAGCCGGACTTGCTGTTGCGGCTTTGACATCATGCGCCGGCGGAGGACAGTCTGCCGTCGAGACCGTCTCTGGCCTGAACCCCGCCAATTTCGACACAACGCTGAACGGCAAGAAGACCGAGCTGATCACCATCAAAAATAGCAACGGCATGGAGGTGTGCCTCACCAATTATGGTGGCCGCGTAGTGAGCATCTGCGTGCCCGACAAGGATGGCAAGCCCACCGATGTCGTATTGGGCTACGACAACATCAAGCAATACGCCGACACGCTCAACAGCCCCTCCGACTATGGGTCAAGCGTAGGTCGCTACGCCAACCGCATCAAGGATTCGAAGATCGTGGTGGACGGCAAGACCTATCAGTTGCGCGCCAACGACAACGAGAACTGCTTGCACGGCGGTGGCAACACCGGATGGCTCAATAAGGTGTATGATGTGCAGGAGAAGACCGACAGCTCGGTGACATTCGCCATCACCGCCCCCGACGGCGAGAATGGCTTCCCCGGCACCGTGAAGGCCACAGCCACCTACGTGGTGAAGAGCAACAACACGCTCGACATTACGTTTGGAGCCACCACCGACAAGGAGACCGTGGTCAACATGACAAACCATAGCTACTTCAACCTCAACGGAGACCCATCTAAAGAGGGCGTAGACCAGGTGATGTATATCAACGCCGACAAGTTCACTCCCGCCGACGCCAAGTATATCCCCACTGGCGAGATCAAGGAGGTGACCGGCACACCCATGGACTTCCGCAAGGCACACGCCATTGGCGAGACCATCGTCGACACCACCTACGACCAGATTCGCAACGCCACGGGTTACGACCACAACTGGTGCCTCAACACCTTCAAGGATGGCAAGGGCGACGACACACAGGTGGCTGCCAGCCTCTACTCACCGAAGACGGGCATCTTGCTCGAGGTGTTTACCAACGAGCCAGGCATACAAGTTTACACCGGCAACTTCCAGGGCACAGGCATCGCTTGCAAGCATGGCATTAAGTACCCCAAGCACGTAAGCGTTTGCTTCGAGAGCCAGAAGTATCCCGATAGCCCCACCAAGATTGTGGCGAAGACAAAGGGATGGGAGATTTCCAATCCATACCTGAAGCCAGGCGAGAAATATTATAGCCACCTGGTTTACAAATTCTCCGTGAAATAACAACTAAAAACATTAACAATAACAAAACCAATTAGAAACAATGAATTGGAATTCAACAGAGTTCGTATGGCTCGACTGGGCCGTGCTCGCCATTGGCGTAATCGGCGTGATATGGGCAGTGTGGCATGCGATCGTTAAGGACAGAAAAGCTCAGAAAGGCGAAGATTCTTCTGCATACCTCTTTGGTAAGGGAGAGCCCTGGTACGTAATCGGTATGGCCATCTTCGCGGCCAACATCGGTTCCGAGCACCTTGTAGGTTTGGCAGGCACAGGCGCCAAGAGTGGTGTAGGTATGGCCCACTGGGAGATGCAGGGTTGGATGATTCTGATCTTGGGATGGCTGTTCGTACCATTCTATCAGTTGCTCATCAACAAGATGGGTAAGATCATCACCATGCCCGACTTTTTGAAATTCCGCTACACCCAGCGCACGGGTTCATGGCTGTCGATCATCACTCTCGTTGCCTATATTCTCACGAAGGTGAGCGTTACCGCCCTCACGGGAGGTATCTTCTTCGAATACCTTTGGGGCCTGAACTTCTGGGCAGGAGCCATCGGCCTGATCGTCCTCACCACCATCTTCACCGTGTTCGGTGGCATGAAGGGCGTTATGACCCTCTCCACCATCCAGACACCTATCCTCGTCATCGGTTCGTTCCTCGTGCTCTTCCTCGGCCTCTCTACCCTCGGTGGTGGAAGCATCTCGGCCGGTTGGACCGACATGATGGACTATTGCAGCAAGCTGAACAACGGCTATGGCACAACCCACATGTTCCACTGGGAGCAGGGCGACTCCATGTATCAGGAGTATCCTGGCTTCGTAGTGTTCATCGGCGCCACCATCATCGGTTTCTGGTATTGGTGCACCGACCAGCACATCGTTCAGCGTGTGTTGGGTCAGGTTCCTGGCGAAAGCAACGCTGAGGTGATGAAGCGCGCCCGCCGTGGCACCATCGCCGCAGGTTTCTTCAAGGTTCTTCCTTGCTTCATGTTCCTCATTCCTGGTATGATTGCCGCCGCCTTGGCTCAGAAGGGTGCCATTCAGATGAACGAGACCGATGCTGCCTTCGCCATCATGGTGAAGACCGTGCTGCCCGCAGGTATCAAGGGTATCGTAACCATCGGTTTCATCTGCGCTCTCGTGGCTTCGTTGGCCGCCTTCTTCAACAGCTGCGCCACCCTCTTCACCGAGGACTTCTACAAGCCCCTGAAGAAGGGCATGTCGGAGGCCCACTACGTGTTCGTAGGTCGTGTCGCCACGGTTGTCGTGGTGGTGCTTGGCTTCGCTTGGTTGCCCATCATGATGAAGATGGACACCTTGTATAATTACCTCCAGGGCATCCAGTCGCTGTTGGCTCCGGCAATGGTCGCCGTGTTCGCCATGGGTATCTTCTTCAAGAAGATCACGCCTAAGGCTGGTGAGTACACCATGATCGTGGGCTTCCTCATCGGAATGCTCCGCCTCGTGACCAACGTCATTACCGACACCGGCAAGTCCACCATGGACGGCGCCTTCTGGAACGCCACCACATGGTTCTGGCAGACCAACTGGCTGGTGTTCGAGTGCTGGTTGCTCGTGTTCCTCATCATCTTCATGGTTGTGGTGAGCTGCTTCACTCCCGCCCCAAGCAAGGAGCAGGTGGAAGCCATCACCTTCACATCCGACTTCAAGAAGTCGATCCGTGAGAGTTGGGGTGCCTTCGACATCATTGGCTCACTCCTCGTGATTGGCCTTTGCGCAGCATTCTACTGGTACTTCTGGTAAATCGGCAAGCAAGACTAACCCATACGCATTGCAAGTCTCTTTTGGAAACGCGTTTTCCAAAGAGGCTTGTACTGATTTGAAAAATAACCTATAAGCATGACTGGATTTTACAAAGAACACACAAAGTATTTCGTTTCCGTTGACTGCATAGTCTTCGGTTTTGATGGATTTAAGCTTGAGGTGCTCATCGGCAAACGCAAGATGGACCCCGGAAATGGCCAATGGTCGCTCCATGGTGACTTTGTGGAGCCCACCGAAAGTGTGGATGAAGCAGCCAACCGTGTGCTCTTCCAAATGACGGGCCTCAAGGACCAATACATGAAGCAGTCGGGGGCTTATGGCGCCATCCACCGCGACCCGGGAGAGCGCGTGGTATCGGTGGCCTATTGCGCCCTCATCAACGTGAAAGACTACGATGAGTCGATGCTCACCAAATATGGTTTGGAGTGGGTGCCACTCGAGAAGTTGCCCCAGCTCTACTCCGACCACAACATCATGGTGAAAGACGCCGTCAAGATGCTTCGCAACCGCATCAAGACAGAGCCGTTGAGCTTCAACCTCTTGCCCGAGCTGTTCACGCTCACCCAGTTGCAGCATGTTTACGAGGCCATCCTGGGCCAGGAAATCGACAAGCGCAACTTCCGCAAGCGCATCAAGCAGATTGATGTCATCGAGAAGACCGAGCACATCGACAAGTTGACATCGAAGCGTGGCGCCGCCTTGTATCGTTTCAACCAAGACGCTTACAACAACGACCAGACCTTCAGGCTTTAAGCCGCTTGGCCACAGACCGAATCGGCTACACACCGCAGAGGCCCATGCCTGTTAGTCCATCCCATATTTGAACCATAAAAATTTAAAGGATATGTTAGAAGAATTAAAAGAAAAAGTATTCCAAGCCAACCTCGACTTGGTTAAGCACAATTTGGTGCTCTTCACCTGGGGCAATGTGTCGGGCATTGACCGTGAGAAAGGTCTTGTTGTCATCAAGCCCTCGGGCGTTAGCTACGACGACATGAAAGCCAGCGACATGGTGGTGGTCGACCTGCAGACAGGCAAGGTGGTGGAGGGCGACCTCAACCCCTCGAGCGACACTCCCACCCACTTGGAGCTTTATCGCAACTTCCCCGAGATTGGCGGTGTGGTTCACACCCATTCCACCTATGCCACGGCATGGGCCCAGGCAGGCCTCGACATCCCAAGCATCGGCACCACACACGCCGACTATTTCCACGACGCCATCCCCTGCACCGACGACATGACCGCCGACATGATGGCTGAGTATGAGCTCAACACGGGCGTGGTGATTGTCAACAAGTTCAAGAAAGACAACATCAACTATGTGCACACTCCCGGTGTGCTCGTCAAGAACCACGGTCCCTTCACCTGGGGTAAGAACGCCGACGAGGCCGTCTACCACGCCGTAGTGGCCGAGCAGGTGGCCAAGATGGCCTTTGTGTCGTTCTCCGTCAACCCCCACACCACGATGAACCCCCTGTTGGTGGAGAAGCATTTCAACCGCAAGCACGGCCCCAACGCCTACTACGGTCAGAAGAAGAAATAACCAACCGTCAGGTCTCTGCCCCACCCCGGGCGGAGACGCTGACCCCACATAGCATTCAAGAACTTACTAATAATTAAAAACAAACAACTATGATTAAAGCATTCGAAAATTTAGAAGTGTGGTTTGTTACCGGCGCACAGCTCCTTTATGGAGGCGAGACAGTTAAGATCGTTGATGGCCACTCTAAGGAGATGGTGGATGGTCTGAACAATAGCGGCATCATTCCCATCAAGGTAGTATATAAGGGCACCGCCAACTCATCAGCCGAGGTGGAGGCCATCATGAAGGCATCCAACAACGACGACAAGTGCGTTGGTATCATCACCTGGATGCACACCTTCTCACCCGCCAAGATGTGGATCAAGGGCCTTCAGGCTCTGAAGAAGCCGCTCCTCCACTTCCACACACAGTATAACGCCGAAATTCCATGGAACGACATCGACATGGACTTCATGAACCTCAACCAGTCGGCTCACGGCGACATCGAGTTTGGTCACATCTGCACCCGCATGCGCGTGCCCCGCAAGGTTGTTGTGGGTTACTGGAAGAGCGAAGAGGCTCAGAAGCAGATCGCCACATGGGCCCGCGTTGCCGCTGGCGTTGCCGACGCCCACAACGTGCGCTGCCTGATGTTTGGTATGAACATGAACAACGTTGCCGTTACCGATGGCGACCGCGTAGAGTTTGAGCAGCGCCTCGGCTACCACGTCGACTACTATCCCGTTTCTTCATTGATGGAGTACTACAAGAAGGTGACCGACGCCGAGGCCGACGCCCTTGTTGAGGAGTACAAGAAGGCTTACACCATCAAGATCGACGAGTCGGGCGAGGAGGTTTATTGGGAGAAGGTGAAGAACTCTGCCAAGGCCGAGATCGCTCTCCGCCGCGTGCTCAAGGACGAGAACGCCACAGCTTTCACCACCAACTTCGACGACCTTGGCGACGCCGACATCAACGATCCTAACTTCTGCGGATTCGACCAGATTCCCGGCCTCGCTTCTCAGCGCCTGATGGCTGAGGGTTACGGCTTCGGCGCCGAGGGCGACTGGAAGACGGCTTGCCTCTATCGCACCCTGTGGGTGATGAACCAGGGCCTTTCTAAGGGTTGCTCATTCCTTGAGGACTACACCCTGAACTTCGCCGCCGATTGCACCTCATCGCTCCAGAGCCACATGCTCGAGGTGTGCCCGCTCATCGCCACCGACAAGCCCAAGCTCGAGGTACACTTCCTCGGCATCGGCATCCGCAAGCAGCAGACCGCACGCCTCGTGTTCACATCCAAGACCGGCCATGGCATCAAGGCCACAGTAGTAGACCTTGGCAACCGCTTCCGTCTCATCACAAGCGAGGTGGAGTGCATCGAGCCCAAGCCCATGCCCAAGCTCCCCGTTGCCTCTGCCCTCTGGGTGCCCCAGCCTTCATTCGAGGTGGGAGCCGGTGCATGGATCCTCGCTGGTGGCACACACCACAGCGCCTTCTCTTACGACATCACCGCCGAGTACTGGGACGACTTCGCTGAGATCTTAGGCATCGAGCATGTCAACATCGACAAGAACACCACGATCAGCGACTTCAAGCAGCAGCTCCGCAACAACGAGGTTTACTACATGCTTAACAAGGCTCTCAAGTAATATTGGCATGACAGCAAAAGACACTATACAGCAGGGCAAGGCCGTGCTTGGCATCGAGTTTGGTTCCACACGAATCAAGGCCGTGCTTATCGATGGCGACAACGCCCCCATCGCACAGGGCTCCCACACATGGGAGAACCAGTTGGAGAACGGCTTATGGACCTACAGCATCAAGTCGATCTGGGAAGGTGTGCAAGATTGCTACGCCACCCTTCGCAAGGATGTGATGGACCAGTATGGCATCGAGCTGGAGAACCTGGCAGCCATTGGCGTTAGTGCCATGATGCACGGCTACATGGCTTTCAACAAGAACCAGGAGATCTTGGTGCCTTTCCGCACATGGCGCAACACCAACACGGGCAAGGCAGCCGCCCGCCTGTCTGAGTTGTTCAATTTCAACATCCCCCTTCGTTGGAGCATCTCTCACCTCTACGAGTGCATCATCGACGGCGAGAGCCACGTGAAGGATATCGATTACCTGGCCACGCTCGACGCCTACATCCATTGGCAGCTGACGGGTGAGCGCGTCACCGGCATTGGCGACGCCTCGGGCATGCTTCCCATCGACCCCGACACCAAGGATTACGATGAGAAGATGGTGAAGAAGTTCGACACGCTCGTGGCTCCCAAGGGCTACCCCTGGAAATTGCGCGACATCCTCCCGAAGGTGCTCGTTGCCGGCCAGGAAGCCGGTTGCCTCACCGCCAAGGGCGCCAAGCTGCTCGACCCGTCGGGCCACCTGAAGGCAGGCATCCCCATGTGTCCTCCCGAGGGCGACGCCGGCACGGGCATGGCAGCCACCAACGCCGTTCGCCAGCGCACGGGTAACGTAAGTTGCGGCACCTCATCGTTCTCGATGATTGTGCTCGAGAAGAACCTCAGCCAGCCCTATAAGAGCATCGATATCGTCACCACGCCCGACGGCGCACCCGTCGCCATGGTTCATTGCAACAACTGCACGAGCGACATCAACGCTTGGGTCAACATCTTCAAGGAGTGCCTGGAGGCCAACGGCCATAAGGTCGACATGGGCCAACTGTTCGTTACGCTCTTCCAGACAGCCCTCAAGGGCGACCCCAACTGCGGTGGCCTGATGGCCTACAACTACTTCTCGGGCGAGCCCGTGACAGGTCTCGACGAGGGTCGCCCCATGATTGTGCGCTCTCCCAACGATGTGTTCTCATTGGCCAACTTCATGCGCGCCAACCTCTATGGCGCTGTGGCCGTGCTCAAGATTGGCAACGACATCCTGTTCAAAGACGAGAAGGTTCAAGTAGACCGCCTCACGGGCCATGGTGGCTTCTTCACCACTCCCGAGGTGGGCCAACGCATCCTCGCCGCCGCCCTCAACCTGCCCATCTCCGTCATGAAGACCGCAGGCGAAGGTGGTCCTTGGGGTATGGCGCTCCTGGCATCTTACCTCGTCAACAGCAGCAAGCACCAGTCGCTTGCCGACTTCCTCGACCAGAAGGTCTTCGCCGGCAACAAGGGCACCGAGGTAACGCCCACCACCGAGGAGGTGGAAGGCTTCAACGCTTACATCGAAAGCTACAAGAAGGGTCTTGCCATTGAACAGGCCGCTGTTCAAAACAAAGACTAAAGCATAGACTGAAGAATGATCCGCAATCACCTGATTATCACACTCCTCTGCCATTTACCATGTATCGAAAACGTTACCTTCGGTAAGCACACAGGAGCCATGCTATGAAGGTTGGTTGCGGATTATTTTTACCATCACCTCTACCCCGAAGTGCCATCGCCCGTCTCACCGACGCAAAACTCAAGAAAAACGTATTAAACACCAAAATACCCGCCAAATCCATCGTGGTTATAAATTAAAATAGTAACTTTGTGCAATAAGAGGGTTTATTAACACATTACAAAACCAACAAAACTAAAATATTACAGCAATGAATGACATTCAAGTAATGAACCATGCAGCCGACAACATCCGTATCTTGGCTGCTTCCATGGTAGAGAAAGCCAAGTCAGGACACCCCGGCGGTGCTATGGGTGGCGCCGACTTCATCAACGTGCTCTTCTCCGAGTACATGGTTTGGGACCCCACAGACCCCACCTGGACCGGACGCGACCGCTTCTTCCTCGACCCAGGCCACATGAGCCCCATGCTTTATTCAGCGCTCACCCTTCAGGGCCGCTTCACCTTGGACGAGATCCAGGAGCTGCGCCAGTGGGGTTCACCCTGTCCCGGCCACCCCGAGCTCGACGTTGTTCGCGGCATTGAGAACTCGAGCGGTCCGCTCGGCCAGGGCCACGCCATGGCAGCCGGTGCCGCCGTCGCCGAGAAGTTCCTCGAGGCCCGTCTGGGATCCACCATGATGCAGCACACCATCTACGCCTACATCTCCGATGGCGCCGTGCAGGAGGAGATCTCGCAGGGTGTAGGCCGTCTCGCCGGCGTGCTGGGGCTCAACAACCTCATCATGTTCTACGACTCCAACGACATCCAGCTCTCCACCGAGTGCAACGAGGTCATGCAGGAGGACACCGCCGCCAAGTATCGCGCCATGAACTGGAATGTCATCGAAATCAACGGTAGCGATGTGGCCCAGATCCGCAAGGCCCTCGACGCCGCCAAGCAGGAGCAGGAGCGCCCCACCCTCATCATCGGCAAGACCGTTATGGGTAAGGGTGCGTTGAAGGCCGATGGCAGCAGCTACGAGCACAACGTGAAGACCCACGGCGCACCCCTGGGCGATGGCGCTTACGTCAACACCATCAAGCACCTGGGTGGCGATCCCGAGAACCCCTTCGTCATCTTCGACGATGTGAAGAAGCTCTATGCCGACCGTGCCGAGGAGCTCAAGGCCATCGTGTCCAAGCGCAAGGCCGCCGAGGCCGCCTGGGCCCAGGAGAACCCTGCGCTCAAGGCTCAGATGGACGAGTGGTTCAGCGGCAAGGCCCCCAAGGTCGATTGGAGCAAGGTGGAGCAGAAGGAAGGCTCTGCCACGCGCGCCGCATCTGCCGCTTGCCTCGCCGAGCTGGCCAAGCAGGTTCCCAACATGATCTGCGCCTCAGCTGACCTCTCCAACTCCGATAAGACCGACGGTTTCCTGAAGCAGACCCACGCCCTGAAGAAGGGCGACTTCAGCGGCGCCTTCTTCCAGGCCGGTGTGGCCGAGCTCACCATGGCCGACATGTGCATCGGCATGATGCTCCACGGTGGTGTCATCGCCGCCATGGGCACCTTCTTCGTCTTCTCCGACTATATGAAGCCCGCTGTTCGCATCGCCGCCCTGATGGGCGTTCCCGTGAAGTTCATTTGGACCCACGACGCCTTCCGCGTAGGTGAGGATGGTCCTACCCACGAGCCCGTGGAGCAGGAGGCCCAGATCCGCCTCATGGAGAAGTTGCAGAACCACAAGGGTCAGGACAGCGTTCGCGTGTTCCGTCCTGCCGACGCCGACGAGACCACCGTTTGCTGGGCCATGGCCATGGAGAACACCAACACCCCCACCGCGCTCATCCTCTCTCGCCAGGGCATCGCCAAGCTGCCCGCCGGCAACAATTATGAGGAGGCACGCAAGGGAGCCTACATCGTGGCAGGTTCCGACGAGAACCCCGACGTCATCCTCGTGGCCAGCGGCTCTGAGGTGTCGACGCTCGAGTCGGGCTGCGAGGCCCTTCGCCGCGACGGCATCAAGGTGCGCGTGGTGAGCGCTCCCTCCGAGGGCTTGTTCCGCCGCCAGTCGGCCGAGTACCAGGAGGCTGTTCTGCCCTACAACGTCAAGAAGTTTGGCATGACCGCCGGTCTCCCCTGCACGCTCGAGGGCTTGGTGGGCATTGGCCCCAACAGCAAGGTGTTCGGCATGAAGAGCTTCGGCTTCTCAGCTCCCTACAAGGTGCTCGATGAGAAGTTGGGCTACACCGGCGAGAACGTGTACAACCAGGTGAAGGAGTTCCTGAACCGCTAACCGTTCCCCCCATGGAGGTAAAGACCGTAGGCTTGGCCAGCGACCACGCTGGCTTCGCCTTAAAACAGTTTGTCAAGCAATACCTCGACGAGCGAGGCATCGCTTATAAGGATTATGGCACCCTCAGCGAGGAGAGCTGCGACTATCCCGACTTCGGCCACGCCTTGGCCAAGGGGGTGGAGCGCGGCGAGGTCTACCCCGGCATCGGCATTTGCGGATCGGGCGAGGGCATCGCCATGACGCTCAACAAGCACCAGGGCATCCGCGCTGGCCTGTGCTGGATGCCCGAGATCGCACATCTCATCCGCCAGCACAACGACGCCAACGTGCTTGTTCTGCCGGGCCGCTTCATCAACAACGACATGGCCCGCAAGATCCTCGACGAGTTTTTCGCCACCGATTTTGAGGGAGGGCGCCACCAGCGCCGCGTCGACAAGATTCCCGTACAGGGATAACAGGCCGACGCCCCCACCCTATCTATACCATCAAGCCTTGCGTCCCCCCTATGGAGGCGCAAGGCTTTTTGCCCTACCCAGGCGTTCTGTTTTTAACCCCCACACCCCCATCCTATCGCACGCATCATCCCACATGAAAAAGATTGTCATCCTCGATTTCGACGGCACCCTGGCCGACACCAAGCCCGTCATCGTCAACACGTTCCACCGCACCCTCAGCGCCATGCACCTTCCTCCCCACACCGACGCCGAGATAGCGGCCACCATCGGCCTGCCCCTCCTCGAGGCGTTCCCCGTGTTGGAGCCCATGTCGGCGAGCATGGCCCAGGCGTGCACCCATTGCTACCGCCGCATCTTCGAGGACGTCAACCGTGAGCTCGGCGTACCCATGTTCCCCCATGTGGCGGCCACCCTTCGCCAGCTCCACGCCCGCGGCCTGCTGCTCACCATAGCCACCAGTCGCGGCCACCAGTCGGTATGCCAGTTTATACATACGTTCCACCTCAACCACATCATCAGCTATGTGGTGGGCGCCGAGGACGTAACGCTCGCCAAGCCCCACGCCGAGCCCGTCAGCAAGACGCTCGCCCACTTCTCCTTGGAGCCCGCCGATGCCGTGGTGGTGGGCGACACCCATTTCGACATCCTCATGGGTCGCAACGCAGGATGCGCCACCATTGGCGTAACCTATGGCAACGGATCGCGCCAAAGCCTGATGCAAGCAGGAGCCGACGCCATCGCCGACCACTTCGAGCAAATCGCAGACATGATACAGTAAAAGGCTATTACTAGTGATGCGATATTAATCGCTTAACTATAGTTATATATTTGATATT
>NZ_JAXVAE010000099.1:0-22094 GCF_037460745.1 Hallella sp.
CAAAGGTCGACAACTTAAACGGAAGGCACAAGTCGGCATATTTCGGATGGTTACACCAAATTTCCTAACAACCAAAGCAACACCTGCTTCCTAACAACATGACGCCTGAGCTATATTCCCACAAAAAAGTGTTGGGCAAATGGGGCTGTTGCCAAACCCGTCATTTACCCAACACGCATCCATCCACCTAAAGGCAAGGCGCTAAGCCTCCCCCTTATGCGTCGTTCCCCACCCCACTTGGCTGATTGACAAGAGACGCCACGGGGAGTTTCGCTGCTTCGTTTATCGCGTCACACACAACTCCACGCCGGCGCCCTCGCAATCGGCGCCCATGGGTGGGTTGCGCTTGGTGAGGCAAACATTCACCTCATCGACCTGCGACCACTTGCCGAGGATGGCCTGCGCAATACGCGCCGCTACATGCTCCACCAAGTGGCGAGGCTCGCCCATCACTTGTTTCGCAAGTTGATACACCTCTGCGTAGTTGACCGTGTCGGCCACATCGTCGCTCAACATGGCACGCTCCACGTTCACCCGCAAGCGCAGGTCTACCTCATAATCGTTGCCCACCATGCGCTCTTGCGCCATAACCCCATGAAAGGCATGGAAACGCAGGCCACGCAGATGGATATAACTGTTCTTTAAGTTCATACGTCAACACATTTGTTCATAAGCCCGTCGCCTCTTCCAACCCATTCGCAACAGCGTCATGGGGCGCTGAGACGACGAGCGCCCCATGGGCGATTATCCACAACGACTGGCGCCGCAGTTGGTGCAGATGAGGCAACCCTCCTGATAAACCAGCGTTTCCTGGCCACATACGGGGCATTTCTTTCCCGCAGCCTTGGTGCCGTCGGTGATGTATTTTTTCAAGGCGCGCTCCACACCATTCTTCCAGGTGTTGATGCTCTCGTCGTTGAGCTGCAACGATCCCACCAGTTTGATGACGTGGTCGATGGGCATGCGATAGCGCAACACGCCTGAGATGAGCTTGGCATAATTCCAATACTCAGGGTTGAACTTCTCGCTCAAGCCCTCAACGGTGGTCTTGTAACCGCGCTTGTTCTCAAACTGGAAGTCGTAACGGTGTGAGCCGTCGTCGTTGGTCTGCTTGATAATTTTGCCCTTGGTGACCGTCTTGGGCAACACAATGCCCTCCTCATCGTCTTGCAAGCCCGTGAAAATCTCATAGGGATAACCATTGAGCAATCCTACAAAGGCCACCCATTTCTCACGATTGTTTTGGAAACGAACCACATCGCAATCGAGTTCCTTGGGCCTTACCTCCTGCACCAACGGCCTCTGCAAGGCGGTGGCTGTAACGGGTGCTGGCGGCTCTTGGCGCTTCTTCTTATCCTTCTTCGTAACGGCGACCATCACACCCGACCTACTTCCGTCGCGGTAGATGGTGCAACCCTTGCAGCCTGAGCGCCAAGCCTCCACGTAAAGGCGGTTCACCAACTCCTCGTCCACATTGTTGGGCAGGTTTACGGTAACCGAGATGCTATGGTCCACCCACTTCTGGATGGCACCTTGCATGCGCACCTTCATCAACCAGTCCACATCATTGGCCGTAGCCTTATAATAAGGTGAACGGGCCACGAGGGCGTCGATCTCCTCCTGCGAGTATTTCTTCTCGGTGTCGACGCCGTTGATCTTCATCCATTCCAGGAATTTCTTGTGGTAAACAATGTACTCCTCGAACGAGTCGCCCACCTCGTCCACATAGTCCACATGCACCTCCTTGTCGTTGGGGTTCACCTTGCGGCGACGCTTATAGACGGGCATAAACACCGGTTCGATGCCGCTGGTGGTCTGTGTCATGAGCGATGTGGTGCCTGTGGGAGCAATCGTCAGACAGGCGATATTGCGACGGCCATGCTTCACCATGTCGTCGTAGAGTTGTGGGTCGGCCTCGCGCAAACGGTTCACAAACGGGTTGTTGGCCTCACGCTCAGCATCATAGATGGCAAAGGCACCACGTTCCTCGGCCATGGTAACCGACGAGCGATAGGCGTTGAGCGCCAAGGTCTTTTGCACGCTAACGGCAAAATCGGTGGCTTCCTGGGTGCCATAACGCAACCCCATGGCGGCTATCATGTCGCCCTCTGCGGTAATGCCCACTCCCGTGCGACGTCCCAGTCCGCTCTTATGCTTGATTTTCTCCCACAGATGGTACTCGGTGTGCTTCACGTCGTCGCTCTGCGGATCATTCTTGATCTTCTCCATGATCAGGTCGATCTTCTCCATCTCGAGATCCACGATGTCGTCCATGATGCGTTGGGCCATGCGAGCGTGAGCGCTAAACTTGTCGAAATCGAAACGCGCTGCGGGCGTGAAGGGGTTCTCCACATAGCTATAGAGATTGAGGCAGAGCAGTCGACAACTGTCGTAGGGGCAGAGAGGAATCTCGCCACAGGGATTGGTCGAAACCGTGCGGAACCCCAGATCGGCATAGCAATCGGGGATGCTCTCACGCAGGATGGTGTCCCAAAAGAGCACGCCGGGCTCGGCACTCTTCCAAGCGTTGTGCACAATCTTATGCCAAAGGTCGCGTGCCGATATTTCCTTGCGCACCATCGGCTGGTCGGCATCTACTGGGAACCGTTGCACATAGGGCTTGTCGGCTACGGCGGCTTGCATGAAAGCGTCGTCGATCTTCACGCTTACATTGGCTCCCGTCACCTTGCCCTCGGTCATCTTGGCGTCGATGAAGCTCTCGGCGTCGGGGTGCTTCACGCTCACCGAGAGCATCAGCGCTCCGCGGCGTCCGTCTTGCGCCACCTCACGTGTGGAGTTGCTGTAGCGCTCCATAAACGGAACCAGACCTGTACTGGTCAGGGCCGAGTTGTTGACAGGGCTTCCCTTGGGCCTCAGCTGGTCGAGGTCGTGCCCCACGCCACCGCGTCGCTTCATGAGTTGCACTTGCTCCTCATCGATCTTCATGATGGCGCCGTAGGAATCGGCGTCGCCCTCCAAGCCGATGACAAAGCAGTTGCTTAGCGACGCCACCTGATGGGTGTTGCCAATGCCCGTCATGGGACTGCCTGCGGGAACGATGTAACGGAAATGGTCGAGCAGGTCGAACACCTGCTGGGCACTGAGCGCATGGGGGTATTTCGACTCTATGCGCGCTATCTCATTGGCTATGCGCCAATGCATATCCTCGGGACTTCTTTCATAAATATGTCCGAAACTGTCTTTCATGGCATATTTGTTCACCCACACCCTTGCGGCGAGCTCATCGCCGTTGAAATAGTTCAAGGAAGCGGAATAAGCCTCCTCGTAGGAATAGGTTGGTTGGTTTTCCATGCTCCGAAATGTTTTCAAATGGTTACTACTATGTTTTGCAAAACTACAAAAGATTTGCGAGAAAGTGAAGACTTGAAACATGATTTTAAGCGAAAACTTTTCCCCCTCGGATAATTTTCTTTATCTTTGCAACAAACAAGTAAACCAAAATGAGAAACTTAACTACACGCCGAAGCATCCGAAAATATGCCGACAAGGCTGTTTCCGAGGAGTTGCTCAATCGCCTGTTGGCCGAAGCAGAGCGCACGCCAACCATGGGCAACCTGCAATTGTATAGCGTCATCGTGACACGAAGCGAGGAGATGAAGACCAAGCTTGCACCCGCACACTTCAACCAGCCCATGGTTTGTGGAGCGCCTGTGGTGCTGACGTTCTGCGCCGACTTCCGACGCACCACCCTGTGGGCCGAGAACCGACAGGCAAAACCGGGCTACGACAATTTCCTGAGCTTCATCAACGCCTCAACAGACGCGCTACTCTATTGCCAAACCTTCTGCAACCTGGCCGAAGAGGAGGGACTGGGCACATGCTTCCTGGGCACCACGGTTTACATGCCCCAAATGATTATCGACACGCTCCAGTTGCCCCAACTGGTGTTTCCCGTGGCCACCATCACACTGGGATGGCCCGACGAGCAACCCGAGTTGAGCGACCGCCTGCCGCTGAGAGCCATCATCCACGAAGAAACTTACCACGACTACACACCCCAAGCCATCGACGACTGCTATGCTGAGAAGGAGGCGTTGCCTGCCAACCAGCACTTTGTGGAGATCAACCACAAAGAAACGTTGGCCCAAGTGTTCACCGACCTGCGCTACACCCGACGCGACAACGAAGCCATGTCGGAGGGAATGATCGACGCATTGCGCCGGCAAGGATTTCTGCCAACGGCCAAACAAGACTGACAAAGCGGACTATCCATGAGTGTGAACATCAAGCAGGTGGAAACGAAGAAGGAGCTAAAGGCCTTCGTACAGTTTTTCTACGACCTCTATCGCGACTGCGACCATGCGGTGCCTTTTCTCTTCAACGACGAGTTGGGCACACTTAGTCGCACGTCGAACCCCGCTTTTGAATATTGCAACGCAGCCTATTTCCTGGCCTATAAGGAAGGAAAGGTTGTGGGGCGAATTGCCGGCATCATCAACACAAGGGCAAACACACGTTGGCAAACGCCCATGGTGAGATTCGGATGGTTCGATTTTATCGACGACCAAGAGGTGTCGGCTGCGCTCATCAGCGCCGTGGAGCAATGGGGAGCCGGGCAGGGAATGACCGAGATTGGTGGACCGTTTGGCTTCGACGACATGGATCGGGAGGGAATGCTCGTGGAGGGCTTCGATCGCCTTTCCACCATGTACATCAACTACAACCACCCTTACTACCCGCAACACATGGAGGCTATGGGGGGCTTTCGAAAGGACAACGACTACTTGGAGTACCGAATCCGCGTGCCCGAGGTGACGCCTCCCAAGTTCGCCAAACTGGCCGAGATGGTTGAGAAGCGCTACAACTTGCACGTACACAAGTTCACACGCAAGGAGCTGCTGACCGAAGGAAAGGGTAAGCAACTGTTCGACATTCTGAATACCACCTACAACAACCTCTACGGATTTGCCCAATTAAGCGACAAGCAGATCGACAAGTTGGTGAACGATTACCTTCGCATGGCCGACTTAAACCTGGTCACGGCGGTGCTCGACGGCAACGAGAACAACAAGATGATAGGGTTCGGTGTTTCGTTCCCATCGTTCTCAAAGGCCCTGCAACACACACGCGATGGTCGATTGCTGCCCTTCGGATGGTGGCACATGCTACGTGTGGTGAAATGGCACAAGACCGACACGGTGGATTTGCTGCTCATCGGTGTGCTCCCAGAGTATCGCACGAAGGGCGCCAACGCACTTATCTTCAACGATCTTATCAGCTATTATCGCCAATATGGCTTCAAATGGGCAGAGGCAATGCCCCAAATGGAAACCAACAAAGGGGTGCTCAGCCAATGGCAATACTTGGAAGCGGAGAACCATAGGCGCCACCGCATCTACGTAAGGAGCATTCATTCAGCCAAGGAGTAAGCCTCATCCAACAAACAGAGCTTCTCCTTCCACACCCGATACGCCTCCATCAATCACGCCTTATATATATAAAGGTAGGGGCGCATCACATAAACGGTGGAGGCGCATCACATAAACGAAGCGAACGCTTCGCACATACGAAACCATCACAAGAGCAACAAAGGCCCACTTTCGCCAAACGCACACACCATTGCGTATGAGGCGAGAGTGGGCCTTTCGCAGCCTAAAAGCCAATAGGCATTTGGGAACCGCATTAGCATTTCTTCACCTTTGCCCCACCTTAGAGTCTTGATTGTCAGAAACACATGCATCAAACATAGAATTATTTGCGATTTTAAGCAAAAAAATATCGATTAAAAAGTACTACCTATTGGAATATTTCATATTTTTGCAAAGGAAAAACGATTTCGGCCTTAAACCTCCGGAAGCATCACCTTAAACATCAAATACTTATCTTATGAACAACATTCCATCAGTTTTCTGGCTTATCCCCATCGCCAGCGTAGTGGCTCTGGGAATGGCATGGTATTTCTTCCGCTCCATGATGAAGGAGGAAGAGGGAACCGAACGCATGATTGAGATTGCAGCGCACGTGAGAAAAGGTGCCATGGCATACCTCAAGCAGCAGTACAAGGTTGTAGGCATCGTGTTTGCGGTGCTCGCCATCGTGTTTGCATTCATGGCGTATGGCCTCAAGGTCCAAAACCCATGGGTGCCCTTCGCATTCCTCACCGGTGGATTGTTCTCCGGTCTTGCCGGTTTCTTCGGCATGAAAACGGCCACCTACGCCTCAGCTCGCACGGCCAATGGCGCACGCAGCGGACTCGACAAGGGTCTGAGGATCGCCTTCCGCAGCGGTGCTGTGATGGGACTGGTCGTGGTAGGTCTCGGCCTCCTCGACATCGCCATCTGGTTCATTGTCCTCAATGAGGTGTACGCAGGCGAGAAGACCGCCCTCATCACCATCACCACAACGATGCTGACCTTCGGTATGGGTGCGTCAACACAAGCGCTCTTCGCTCGTGTGGGCGGTGGCATATACACCAAGGCTGCCGACGTGGGCGCCGACCTCGTGGGTAAAGTGGAAGCCAACATTCCTGAGGACGACCCCCGCAACCCCGCAACGATCGCCGATAACGTGGGCGACAACGTGGGCGACGTTGCCGGCATGGGCGCCGACCTCTACGAAAGTTATTGCGGATCAATCCTTTCTACTGCCGCCCTCGGCGCCACGGCTTTCGCCATGAACGGCGACATGCAGCTGAAGGCCGTCATAGCTCCGATGATCATCGCAGCCATCGGAATATTCCTCTCTCTTATCGGAATCTTCTTGGTTCGCACCAAGGAGGGAGCAACCATGAAGGATTTGCTTCGCTCTCTCGGTCTGGGAACCAACGTAAGCGCCGTGCTCATCGCCATCGCCACATTTGCCATCCTTTACTTGCTGGGCATCGAGAACTGGCTCGGATTGTCGTTCTCTGTCATCAGCGGACTGGTCGCCGGCGTCATCATTGGTCAGGCAACTGAGTACTATACCTCGCAAAGCTACAAGCCAACGCAGAAAATTGCCGAGGCTTCTCAGACAGGTCCAGCCACCGTTATCATCAAAGGTATCGGCACGGGCATGATTTCCACGATGGTTCCCGTGGTCACCATCTCATTCGCCATTATGCTGAGCTACCTCTGCGCCAATGGTTTCGACATGTCACTTTCGGCCAAGAGCCTCAGCACAGGTCTCTATGGCATCGGTATTGCGGCAGTGGGTATGCTGTCGACCTTGGGCATTACGCTTGCCACCGACGCCTACGGCCCCATCGCCGACAACGCTGGCGGCAACGCAGAGATGAGCGGACTGGGTGAGGCTGTGCGTGAGCGCACAGACGCGCTCGACGCCTTGGGCAACACCACAGCCGCCACAGGAAAGGGCTTCGCCATTGGTTCAGCCGCTCTTACGGCACTTGCCCTGCTCGCCTCATACATCGAAGAAATCAAGATTGCTATGGTACGCGCCTTCGAGGGCGGCAAGCAATATATCGACGCTGCGGGCAATGCCTTCGACCCCACACAGGCTTCCACCATCGATTTCATCAACTTCTTCGAGGTGAACCTCATCAATCCGAAGGTACTCGTTGGCGCATTCCTCGGTGCAATGGCTGCTTTCCTCTTCTGCGGACTTACGATGGGTGCCGTGGGTCGTGCCGCCGAGTCGATGGTTCAGGAGGTACGCCGCCAGTTCCGCGAGATCAAGGGCATCCTCGAAGGTAAGGCTACGCCCGACTACGGACGCTGTGTAGAGATTAGCACACGTAGTGCCCAGCGCGAGATGATTATCCCATCGTTCCTCGCTATCGTCATTCCTATCGTTGTGGGATTGGTACTTGGCGTAGCTGGTGTGCTCGGTTTGCTTACCGGTGGATTGGCAGCAGGCTTCACACTCGCCGTGTTTATGTCCAACTCAGGTGGTGCATGGGACAACGCCAAGAAGATGATCGAAGAAGGAAACTTCGGCGGCAAAGGCAGCGAGAACCACAAAGCCACCGTTGTGGGCGACACCGTCGGCGACCCGTTCAAGGACACATCTGGCCCGTCGCTCAATATTCTCATTAAGTTGATGTCGATGGTCAGCATCGTCATGGCAGGACTTACAATTGCCTTCCTATAAGAATCTACAAACTATCCAGCCCGGATCGCCCATACGAGCGATTCGGGTTTTTGATATAGGCTCACTTTGGCCAATGGACAGCAAAGCACGATTGGCGAAAAAGCGCCTTGCTTGTTTACCCAACCTTCCTATGGGTTCGCCCAAATGAAAGAGGCACCCTATTCAGGCGCCTCTTTCAAACCAACTTATCATGTACTATAAAACAGAAGGTCTTGATGGAAAAGCGAATAGCTTTCTGCATTAAAACCATCTTTTTATTTGCCAAGAATCCTTATACCTCAATGGGCTTATACTTGGGCACTAAGGTCTTCATGATGATCCAACCAGCCATGTAAGCCACGGCGCAGAAGCAGAACACGATCATGTAACCGGCAGGTTTCCCCTCAAAACCGAGGAAAGTAAAGCCAGCGCCCATTTGCTCAGCGTAATTAAACAGATAGCCCGACCCAGTGTTAATGGCCCATGAGGAGATACCGCCCGCCATGGTGCCCACACCCGTGATGGTGGCCACCGCCGAGCGCGGGAACATGTCACCAATGGTAGAATAGAGATTGGCCGACCATGCCTGGTGGCCTGCTCCCGCCAATCCGATAATGATGGCGGGCCACCATGCGGGGTCTATCGGGCTACCCTTCCATGACGCAAGCGGCTGAGCCACAAGGGCAAGCAGTGGCAGAAGGGCAAAGATGAACATGGCTTTCATACGACCCGAATAGGGTTCCATGCCACGATGCTCCACAAAGTACTTAGGGATGTAACCGCCCACGATGCTCAACGCCGTGACGATGAGATAGAGAACGAAGATAAGCCATTGGCCCATGGTGGTGCTCGATGCGTAGCCAAACTGGTCGGAGAAATAGGCGGGGGCCCAGAACAGATAGAACCACCACACCCCATCGGTCATAAACTTACCCATGATAAACGACCAAGTCTGTCGATAAGTGAAGCAACGCATGAAGGGCAACGTGGGGCCATCGGCTTTGGCAGCGGCCTTAGCGGCATCGCTATCGGCAGCGTCGTCTTGCAAGATGTAGGCCAACTCCGCCTCATTGACATGCTTACACTGGCTCGGTTTGTCGTAGATGAACACCCAAAAGCCCATCCACACAAAACCTATTCCACCAATGATTACAAACGCGCTCTCCCACCCCAAGTAATTGGCAAGCACCGGAATGGTAAGCGGCGCTATGAGAGCGCCTATCGAAGCGCCCGAGTTGAAGATGGCCGTGGCAAAGGCGCGGTCTTTCTTCGGGAAGAACTCGGCCACAACCTTGATGGCCGACGGGAAGTTGCCCGACTCGCCCATTGCCAACACAATGCGGCAGAACATGAAGAGATAGACGCTCACCGTGGAAATCATCAGCGCCATCTGCGATCCCGCCTTCACGGCGCGCAAGGCATCCACACTATCGAGCCCAGCATACTGCATGGTGACCCAACCGCATATAGCGTGCAAGCAGGCGCCCAACGACCATACGAAAATAGCTATTAGATAACCGCGCTTGGTGCCCAATCGGTCGATAAACTTTCCAACGAAGAGGCTGAACAAAGCGTAGAAAAACGAGAATGCACCGGTGATGTTGCCATAATCGGCATCGGTCCAATGAAATTCCGGGGCGATAAAGTCTTTCCATGTCAACGAAAGCACCTGACGATCCATGTAGTTGATGGTCGTGGCAAAAAAGAGCATGGAGCATATCACCCACCTGTATTGGGATATTTTGTTCTTAGTGGTTAGCATCTCAAATAAGTAGTTTTTAGGTTATCTGATTGCCATCTTTGCCCGATGGCGAGGGCTATAAAAGCAAGAGGATGTGTTCGTTCCATCCATAGTCGTCGATGCATGTCGATCAACGGTTAGCGGTAATGGAACACACACATCCTCCGAAAGATTATTCAAGCGTGGGGATTGGTGCCAACTGCATGTCGGTATATACGAGGTTCTCGCCAGCCATACCCCAGATAAAGGTGTAGTTGCTTGTGCCGGCAGCGCAATGCACACTCCATTGCGGCGAAATCACAGCCTGCTCATTGTTCATCCAGATGGGGCGAGTTTCCTGCGGTTCTCCCATGACATGAAGAATCTTCTGTCCCTCGGGCACCTTGTAATAGAAGTAAGCCTCCATGCGACGCATGTGGATATGTGCGGGCATGGTGTTCCAAACGCTACCCGGCTTCAGCTCGGTGATACCCATCTGCAACTGGCAGGTACGCACCCCGGCTACACCATTGATAATCATCTGGTGGATAACGCGGTCGTTCGACTCCTCCATCTTACCAGCCTTGATGTTGTTGGCCTCCTTCAAAGTCACCTTCTTGGTGGGGAAAGAAGCATGTGCGCAAGCCGAGTTGAGATAGAACTTGGCAGGCTCTGCGGCATTCTTACTGGCCACGACGATATCCTTGGCACCACGGCCCACGTAGAGAGCCTCTTGGAATCCCAAAGAGTAGGACTTTCCATCGACAGTCACCGTGCCTTCGCCACCCACGTTGATGATGCCCAGTTCACGGTTGTCGAGCAGGTTGCGTCCGTCGTTACCCTTGCTCTCATCCACATAGAGAGGCGCAATAGACGTGAGTTTCAGCGGTGTCGAGGTAGGCTCAGCGCCACCAATGAGGAATCGATCGAACATTGTGTAGGTCCAGTTCACCTCTCCTGGAGCAAACACTTTCTCTATGAGATATTCCTTGCGCAGGCGGTCGGTGGTGTAATGCTTAGCATCTTCAGGTCCCGTTGCCCAACGCACATTGTAATGGGTGTAAGCGTTTTCAGCCTTCACCTCATAGCCTTTAGAGCAGCAGCCCTGAGCGAAACCAGCCAGGGCAAAGCAGCAAAGGGCTGCGGTAAGAATGGTTTTCTTCATGATGATATTACAAATTAAGTGTTTTCAAAAATCTAATGGATGGCGAGACATTACTCCCTCTCCTTCCCATTGGCAATTAAGTCTTCTGTGGCTCTTTCCTCCCGTACGATCAAACAACGGTTCCAGGCCATCAAGCCCAAGGCCAACACCGCAAGCAATCCTGCGCCAACGAATTTAGCATATTTGCAAGCGGCGTAGATAACGTAGCCGTAGAGCGAGCTTGAGAAGTCCATGCTACCCGCCATGAATCCCTCGGGAACCTTTGCAGTCAGTTCGCCCGTGCTTGCATACACCATAGCGGCAGCGCTTGTGAAGTCGGCCGCCATATCGGTAACAAACCACAACCCGGCTGTCAGCGCCACCAGTCCAACGATGAAGGTACGCACCACATTACCCTTGGTGTAAGGCAACATCAACGGGAAGAGGTAGAACAATCCTGCCAATGAGGCCAACGGCAAGAACTGGTTACCGGGAAGGAACACGGCGATAAGCAGATAAACAGGTATCAACAGCAAGGTGCAAACCAATGCTGTGGGATGACCAATGACCAGCGCCGGACTCATTCCAATAAACACCTGCTTGCCATGGAACCGACGGTTCACCAATTCCTTGGTTTTCTCCGAGATGGGCATCAAGCCTTCGATGAACAACTTTGTGATACGCGGGATGAGCTCCATGACGGCTCCCATCGTCACGCCCAAGATGAGGATCTTCTTCACATCGAGGCGAGCGACAAGTCCAATGAGCATACCCACAATGACGCCGAGCACCAACGGCTCGCCGAGCACTCCAAACTTCTTCTTCAATCCCTCCGCGTCGATATCGAGCTTGCTGAATCCAGGTATTTTCTCCAAGAGCCAATCAATGCAAATGACGAAAGGCAGGAAGCTCTGGCAGAACGGTTGTGGCACCGAGATTCCATCGAGATCCTTGTAATAACCTTGGAACTTCGATGCCGTGCGATCGGCAATAACCAGCGTGATGACATAGCAAACGATGGATGCGAAGTAGCCCCAATAGAGGTTCTCGTCGAAAACGAAGTAGACCACAGCGCCGATAAAGGCGAAATGCCAATAGTTCCAGAGGTCGATGTTCACCGTGCGTGTAGTTTTTGTAAGCAGCATCAGCAGGTTCACACCCAAGCAAATGGGGATAATGAGCACACCCACGGCCGTGTTGTAAGCCACGGCAGCTGCGGCTGGCCATCCCATATCAAACACCTTGAGGTCGAGGTCATAGATGCTTGAGATGAGATCCAACGGATCCTTGAAATTGGTTGTGAGCAGCGATGTCACAATACCCAAGCCCACGAAGCCCACTCCCACATAGAGGCCAGACCTCAAGGCTTTACCAAACTTCATGCCTATACACAGTCCAATGACCGTGAAGATGATAGGCATCATCACGCTTGCTCCCAAGCCGATGATATACATAAATACATTTCCCATACTTTGTTTTAGATAGACATCGAATCTCTAAGGTAGATTCTCGATAAATGATATGGCGCAAATTTACAAAAAATAATTGTAAATCTGCGCCTTATTCTATAATTAATTAGGTTTTATCGCCTAAAATAAAAAATCTTGCAACTATCTGTCTCCAAAAGGATTAATCCTGGAAGTAGATACGCTTCACGCGGTTGCTGATGCCCGTGAGCACCTCATATGGGATGGTATCGAGCACGTCGCTCAGCACGGTGACAGGCAGGTTGTCGCCAAAGATCTCCACGCTGTCGCCTTCCTTGCAGTCGATTCCTGTCACATCGATCATCGCCACGTCCATGCAGATGTTTCCCACATACTGCGCACGCTGCCCGTTCACCAAGCAATAGCAACGGCGGTTGCCCAGATGACGGTTCAATCCATCGGCATAGCCAATAGGAATGGCTGCGATAAGGCTATCGTGCTCAATGGTTCCCTTTCGGCTGTAGCCCACCGTGTCGCCCGCCTTCACATGTCGAAGTTGGAGAATGGTGGTCTTCAGGGTCGACACATTGTTGATCACGCCATTGTTTCGCGGATTGATTCCGTAGAGTCCCAATCCCAGTCGGCACATGTCGAGCTGACGCTCCGGGAAGTGCTCAATGCCTGCCGAGTTGTCGATATGGCGCAGAATCTTATGGTCGAAGGCAGCCTGCAACTGTCGGCTGGCCTTGTCGAACAGTTCAAACTGATGGGCAGAGAACTCGTCGAAGTTATCGCTGTCGGACCCCACGAAGTGTGAGAATACCGACCGTGGAATGACGGCGTTCTGGTGTTTGAGACGACTGATGAGTTCCTCCATGTCGTGCTCAGGGTCGAAGCCCAGGCGATGCATGCCGGTATCGAGCTTGATATGCACGGGATAATCGGTAATGCCCTCCATCTCAGCGGCTTTCACCAAGGCGTCGAGCAAGCGGAATGAGTACACCTCAGGCTCGAGATCGTTGTCGAACATGGTCTTGAAGGCCGACATCTCGGGGTTCATGATCATGATGTTGCTGGTTATACCATTGCCCCTGAGCATGGCGCCCTCGTCGGCCACGGCCACGGCCAGATAGTCCACCCGATGCTCCTGCAGGGTCTTGGCTATCTCCACGCTTCCTGCGCCGTACGCATCGGCCTTGATCATACACACGAGCTTGGTCTCGGGCTTCATGAATGAGCGATAATAGTTGAGGTTGTCGACCACAGCGTTGAGGTTCACCTCGAGCACCGTTTCGTGCACCTTCTGCACCAAGAGCTCCGTAATGCGGTCGAATCCAAACTGTCGGGCGCCCTTGATGAGAATCACCTCGTCGTGCAAGTTGTCGAACACCGGACTATGGATAAACTCCTTCACCGTCGTGAAGAACGACTTGTCGGCCACCTGAATGTTGTCGCGCTGCGAGAACATCACCGGGCCTATGCCAATAAATTTCTCCACTCCACGCTTGCAAACCAGGTCGCTCACCTCGCGATAGAGTTTCTCGGGCTGCTCTCCACTCTGCACAATGTCGCTCAGGATGAGCGTGCGCGTACGTCCCTTATGGTCGGGACGGCGGTTCATGAAGTCGAGCGCTATGTCGAGCGACTTGAAGTCGGAGTTGTACGAATCGTTGATGAGCGTGCACCCATGACGTCCTTCCTTCACCTCCATGCGCATGGCCACCGGCTCAAGCAGCTGCATCCGCTCATCGAGCTGGTCGGGCGTAATGCCCAGTTGCAACGCCACAATGGCACACGTCACCGAGTTGGTGATGCTGGCCTTGTCGATAAACGGAATGCTATACCTGTTTTCCTCACCTCCCCTATAAATATAGGTGATGGTGGTTGCCGTGTCTTTTTTCTCCACGGCCTTGATATACATGGGGGCCGTTTTGTCCTTAAGCGACCAATAGAGTTTTTCGCCTTTGTAATCGAACGTGGCCAAGACCTTTGTCACCAACGTATCGTCGCCATCGTAAACCATCTTCTCCGCATCATGGAAGAATATGAGTTTCTCGTGGCATTTCTCCTCCATCGAGCTGAAATTCTCCTGGTGGGCCGTACCGATATTGGTGAGCACGGCGATCGAAGGCTGCACAATGTCGCGCAGGGCCAGCATCTCACCGGGCTTGCTGATACCCGCCTCGAACACGCCCACCTGGGTCTGCTCGTTCATGAGCCACA
This sequence comes from Hallella sp., assembly GCF_037460745.1. Lineage (NCBI taxonomy): Bacteria > Pseudomonadati > Bacteroidota > Bacteroidia > Bacteroidales > Prevotellaceae > Hallella > Hallella sp. The sequence goes on from NZ_JAXVAE010000099.1 coordinate 14,546, forward strand.
CCGAGAGGGGCACGCCAATCTGCGAGTTGTAGCTTCGCGGACTGCGTGTGACGTGCATGTTGGGCGAGAGGATCTGATAGAGCCACTCCTTCACCATGGTCTTACCATTGGATCCTGCGATGCCCACCACAGGGATGTTGAACTCGTCGCGATGGCGCTCGGCAAGGCGCTGCAACGCCTCCAGCGAGTTGATCACCTTCAGGAAGTTGGCCTTGGGATAAACCTGCTCCATGTTTTCGGGCACATCCTCCACAACGAAGTTTCGCACCCCACGGCGATAAAGCTCTGGGATATAATGATGCCCATCGTTACGCCCCGATTTCAAGGCAAAGAACAATGTCTCTTCGGGGAAACAGAGCGAACGGCTGTCGGTCAACAAAAAGCCGATGTTGGCATTCTCTTCGCCAAAACGGCGCGCACCGATGAGGGTGGTAATTTTTTCAATTGTATAAATCATGGATAACAACTTATATTGGTGGCAAAGATAATAAAAATGTTGCAAACGAAATCAATTACCTCCAAAAACTTTCGGCCAATAACCGAGTAACTTGCAAGTAGGTGGCCAATGCCCATCGGGCGCGATCCACGGGCGAGACAGGAATGGCCTCAAAAACCATTCGAAAAGCCTCAACAATCTATACGCAAAACTACATTGATTTTTGGAACGAGCGTGATGTTTGCCGCAAATATACGATTCTCAGCGCATTTACGCAATCGCCTGACAATCAATCTGTTGCGTTCGCAATTCGTCTTTTCGCCTTTCAAATTCCACATTACGCCTTGCGGTTAGGCATCTTTCGCACCTCGAAACATGCCTAACCTTGCTTCGAAAGATGGTCTTTCGAGGCACGAAACATGGTCTTTCGCAACTCGAAAGATGCCTAACGGCGAGCGCTGCTCTTAGATCGGGCGCCGCAATCTCTCACAAACGGCGATTTCTGCTCTTAGAGCACGCAAAATCTCGACACAACTTTTTAACCAAATAACCCTACAACTCCTCATCCATTCCCTTGGCAGCCCTCCTATTGCCGGCCGCTCCCTTTGACTCGAACGAGAAACGAAGCCCCCGAGGTTCCGTCCTTTTCAGAGAAACGAAAACAGGCTTGTGCGTTCCTTCGCGACGCGTTGGAACCCACAAGCCTATCATAATCATTTCGCAATCGGCAGGCACCTCTCTGTCGGGCCATGCCCACTCAGCGCCGTTTACATACCCGCCTTCGACACAAGCACTTGTGCCTTGCTGTTGTTGTAGATGGCGGGAATGGTGAAGCTAACGCCATCGTAAGCGGCGGTTGCTCCCGCCTTGATGTTCTGGGCCTTGTAAACCTTGTACTTCTGTGTGCCGCCTGTGGGCTCACACTTCTTGCCGCCGATGCCCATCAGCGTACCACCGTTCACCAAGAACGCAAAGTCGGTGCTCAACGCACGTCCGACCGAGGAGGCGGCCACAAACAAGGTTCCGCCATTGATGGTGATGGTTCCGTCGGTCTTCACGGCGTGTGGCTTGGTGTCGAGGGCGTTATACACATAGAGGTCGCCCGTCGTCACCACCGACAGTTGGCCATTGTCGATCACGATATCCCCATCGGCATTGATGCCCTTGGCGCCCGGTCCCGTTGAGGTGAGGCTCAGCGAGCCACCCTTCATGAGGAACTTGCCTCCGGCCTTCAACGAAGAAACACCGCCAATATCGTTCACCGTCGCATCGAAATAAGCCGATCCTGTGGTCTTGCCCGTCACCGTTCCACCCGTCATGGTGATGGTGCTGTCGGCTTTCAGGGCCTTGGCGCCCTCGCCTGTGGCCGTTACGGTCACCACACCCCCATTGAGGATGAGCTGGCCATTGTTGTCGCAGCCCTTCTTCTTGGCGCCCACATCAATGCCGTCGCCTTCCGAATTGACGGTCAGCGTGCCGCCGCACATCTCAAAATATTGCTTGACATGAACACCGTCGGCCTTGGCGCTTTCCACCGTCAGCGTGCCGCTCACCATGCGCGTGTACTCGTCGGAGGAGTAAGCGTGGCGACAATTGCCCTTGATGGCAAGTGTGCCTTCGCCCAACAGGTCGACATGTCCGTTTATGTAGAGGCAAGCGCTCTGCAAGCCCGTGGCAGCATCGGCCAACACGTTGGTTCCCACAAGGTTAACGTCGATCTTCTTACCATCGTCGATGGTGATGGCCCCGCCCTTGGCGCTTGTCAGCGAAAGGTTGTCGAGGGTGATCGAAGCCTTGGCATCGCCGTCCATGTAGAACGAGCCGTCGGTGCTCGAGCCGGTCAACGTGTAGGCGATGGCACCCATGTAAGTGGAGTCGGCCACGACGCGCACATCGGCGCCCACCGCACTCACCGTGACGTGCTGGGCCAAGTTGCCAGCCACCGTCACCTGGGCCTTAGCGCCCTGATAGTTCACGGCGATGGTGTTGTCGGCCACACGGTTGTTGTTCACCGTGACCGAGGTCACCTCAGCCAGTTGGTAGGTCTTTCCCTGCACGGTCAGCGTGGATCCGTTGTCAAAGAGCATGTCGCCGGTCTGCTCGGCCATGTGGGCATAGGTCACCTCGCCCACCTTGACGTTCAACGTCTGGGCGGAGACAAACGCCGATACGGGCGCGAAGAGCATCAGCAAGGCCAAAGCCTTCCTACGAACCATCGTTCCGAGGGTCATATTTGTGAAGAATGTGTTCATCTTGCTTCGTATTTATAGGTTTTTCCTGCGGTTTTCACTACATACAATCCCTTCTTCAGGCTTCTTTCCATCGTGGCTTTGTCCTTGAAGGTTCCCACGCGCTGGCCAGAAAGGGTCACCACGGTGAGCGGTCCGTTGGCCTCGGCCACCACCTCTTCCACGCCGGCGGGCTCTGCCGTGAAGCGCATCTTCTGCAGGTCGGCCAGCGCCAGGGTGGTCTTGTTGCCGTTCTGGGCCACCACAGCCTGCCCATTCTCGAAGGTGATGGTCAGGTCGGCGGCGCTGAACGATTGCTCAGCCAGGTTGTTATGGGTAAAGGTCAGATAGCTGTATGCGCCATCCGCATGGGCCGCAAGCGCCATGAGGCAACCGGCGACGAGTAACATTTTCTTTTTCATGGGTTTGTTAGATTACTGTTGCAAAAATAACGATTTACGCCTTTCGCTGAACGAAATAACCGTTAAAAAACCATTAAACGACGCAAAAAGTTACGACAAACGGTGCTTACTGAGGATAAACGAGGTTCTCCTCGCTCATGTTCATCAGCACCTCGTCGAGAAACTTGCGGGCCTCCCAGCGGGCCATGGGCAGGTCGTGGAGCAACCAGTTGCCGCAATCGCGAGGGGCGGCACCAGGTATTTCGCCTTCAAAATCGGCGACAAACTGGAACGTGCGCTTCATCAGTTCCACAATATCGCGCGACTCCCAATCGCCACGCAGCAACAGGTAGTTGCCGGTGAGGCATCCCATCGGGCCCCAATACACCACGCGGTCTTTCCACTCGGGGTCGTTGCGCAGATAGGTTGCCGCCAGATGCTCAATGGTATGGATGGCGCCATTGTGGAGCACGGGCTCACGATTGGGCTCCTTCATACGGATATCGAAGGTGGTAACCACTTCGTTTCCTACTACGTCCTTGCGACTGACATAAATGCCACGCAACAATTTCTCATGATTGATGGTAAAGGATGGTATCTTATTCATAATGAATCGGTTATGCTAAAAGGTTAGGCCAACAGGGCCTTGAGGTAATGACGGGTAATCTCGAAGCTGCCTTCGGCCATGCGGTTCCAGAAATCGAAATACTGGGCTCCCTTGTGGTCCTTCAGCGGCACGTCGCTAATGATGCGGAAAGAGATGAACGGGGTTTGGTAGATATGGCAGGTCTGCGCGATCGAGCAGCTCTCCATGTCGACGGCCACCGCGTCGGGGAAGTCGGCCAAAATCTGGCGCATCTTCTCACGCGAGTCGACAAACCATTCGCCGCTGACGGTCAGGCCGCTGCGAATCTTTATGCCGTCGACCACGCCGCTGAGCGCCAAGGCCTTGTCGACCAACGCCTTTGGCGACACGAAACGGGCGGGTTGGCCCATGATTTGGCCACGCGCCACCTCCTCGCCACAATAGGCGTCGTGGTAGGTGCATTCAGCAGCCACCACCACATCGAGCGGGCTAAGCGTCACGTCGGCTCCGCCTGCCACGCCCGTCGACATAACGAGGTCGGGCTGGTAACAATCGATCATCTCCACGGCGCCAATGGCCGAGTTTACCTTTCCGATGCCACACTGTTGAAGAATAATCTCAGCGCCATCGAGGGTGCCTATGACGAAGTCCTTGAAGTGATGTCGCTCCGTACGACAATCGTCGAGCAACGTCTTGAGTTGCGCGAACTCCTTGTCCATCGCAACGATAATACCAATCTTTTTCAATACAATAAATGATTATTTGACGCAAAGTTACAAAAAAATCGATGGCTCGCTTTCCTTTTTACTATGAAATTCAAACCATTCAGCGAAATTTTACTTACCTTTGCGCATAGAATAATAAACGTTTACACCTATTCTTATGAAAACTTTGAAGAAATGCCTACCCGACATTCTTGTTGTCGTGCTTTTCGCAATCATTTCTTTCGCCTACTTTGCGCCGGCCGACCTCGACGGGCGCATCCTCTACCAAGACGACCACTCGGCCGGACGTGGAGCCGGACAGGAGGCCAGTGAGTATTACCAACGCACAGGCGAGCGCACCCGCTGGACCAACGCCACCTTCTGTGGCATGCCCACCTACCAGACGTCGCCCTCTTACCACAGCACCGACCTGCTCGACAAGGTGATGGACTTCTACCACCTGTGGTTGCCCGACAACGTGTGGTACCTCTTCGCCTATCTCCTGGGCTTCTACATCATGCTGAGGGCCTTCAATTTCAAGCAGCACCTGGCCGCCCTGGGATCCATCGTGTGGGCATTCTCGAGCTATTTCCTCATCATCATTGCCGCCGGACATATCTGGAAGGTGATGGCATTGGCCTACCTGCCGCCTATGATCGGCGGTCTGGCGCTGGCCTATCGCGGCAAATACCTGTGGGGCTTCATCGTCACCGCCCTCTTCACGGCGTTTGAGGTGAAGGCCAACCACGTGCAGATGACCTACTATTACTTGTTCGCCATCCTCTTCATGGTCATCGCTTGGCTGGTCGACGCCATCCGCAACCACCAGATGGCACGCTTCTGGAAGGCGTCGGGCGTGGCCGTGGCCGCTGCCGCCATCGGTATCAGCATCAACCTCTCGAACCTTTACCACACCTGGCAATACTCCAAGGAGAGCATGCGTGGCAAGAGCGAGCTGGTGAAGAAAAACTCTGCCAACCAAACCGATAGCGGTCTCGACCGCGACTATATCACGCAATGGAGCTATGGCCTGAGCGAGACATGGACGTTGCTCGTGCCCAACACCAAGGGCGGAGCCAGTGTGCCCATGGCCGCCAACGGAAAGGCCATGGAGAAAGCCGACCCCAACTACATGCAGGCTTACCAGAGCATCGGCCAGTATTGGGGCAACCAGCCCATGACCAGCGGACCGGTTTACGTGGGCGCCTTTGTGCTTATGCTCTTCGTGCTCGGCCTGTTCATTGTGAAGGGTCCCATGAAATGGGCGTTGCTGGCTGCCACCATCCTGTCTATCCTCTTGTCGTGGGGACGCAACTTCATGGGCTTCACCAACTTCTTCATCGACTATGTGCCGATGTACGCCAAGTTCCGCACGGTGGCTTCCATCCTCGTTATCGCCGAGTTTACCATTCCTTTGCTGGCCATGATGGCTCTGAAGCGCATCGTAGACGAGCCCGACCTGTTGGCCAAGAAGGCACGTTGGGTCTACGCCAGCTTTGCCTTGACCGGCGGCCTCGCCCTGCTCTTCTGGTTGGCTCCGGGCTTGTTCTTCTCGCAGTTTGTCTCCAACAACGAGATGATGCAGTTCAACCAGATCGCCCAGCAGGGTCCCGACGCGGCACAATTCATCAATGGCTTCAAGGGCAACCTCGTGGAGGTGCGCAAGTATATCTTCTCTGCCGACGCCCTCCGCTCGTTCTTCATCGTGCTCATCGGCTTGGCGCTGCTGATGCTCTACCGTTTCAAGAAGCTCAACTCGAGAATCCTCGTGGCGTGCATCGCCGTGCTCTGCCTCATCGATATGTGGCAGGTCGACAAGCGTTACCTCAACGACAACATGTTTGTTGAGAAGAGCGTGCGCGACACACCGCAGCAGATGTCGGCAACCGACGAGCAAATCCTCAGAGACAAAGCCCTCGATTATCGTGTGCTGAACCTCGCAACCAACACGTTCAACGAAAACACCACATCCTATTACCACAAGAGCATCGGTGGCTATCATCCCGCCAAGTTGCGCCGTTACCAAGAGTTGGTCGACGCATACATCGGCAAGGAGATGGGCAAGACCGCATCGGCCGTGGCTGGTGCGGCTGGCGACATGACCAAGGTGAATGGCGACAGCATCTTCCCGGTTATCAACATGCTCAACACGAAGTACTTCATCATGGGCCTTCAGAACAACCAGACGGTACCCATCCAGAACCCATACGCCTACGGCAACGCATGGTTCGTCGACAAGGTGAGCTATGTGGACAATGCCAACCAGGAGCTCGACGGCCTCGCCGCCATCGACCTGCGACATGAGGCCGTGGCCGACAAGAAGTTTGAGAAGCAACTGGGTACTGCCGTCAAGCAGGAGTCGACCTCCATGGCTACCCTGAAGAGCTACGAGCCCAACAACCTGAAGTATGAGGTGAACTCTGAGAAGGGTGGCGTGCTCGTCTTCTCAGAGATCTATTATCCTGGTTGGACGGCCACCGTCGACGGACAACCCGTGGAGCTGGGACGTGTCAACTACGTGTTGCGCGCCATGAACATCAAACCTGGCAAGCACGAGGTGGTGCTCGACTTCCATCCCGCTTCGATCAACAACACGGAGGCTGTGGCCTACACAGCCTATGCCATCCTCATGGTGATGGCGGCCTTCGGCGTGTTCATGGAGTGGTACAAGCGCCATCGCAAGGCCAAGGCTCTTAAGAAAGCTAAAGCGGCATAAACCATCATGCCCCAATAACCCAAGGGGCGAGTGTAACGCTCGCCCCTTGTTTTTTACAATCTACTTATCTACAAATCATGAAAACTATCAAACCCTTCTTACTCCTGGCGGCCATGGGCCTTGCCTCAACGGTCATGGCTCAGCAGCCCCGACTCTCATCGAGCATTTATCTCTTACCACAGGCCAAGACGGATGTGGTGGTGCCCTTCCGCCCCACCGACAGCGGCATCCAACTGCCCATACGCTGGGGATTGGACGTGGCGTGGAATAGCGAGCAGAACATGCGCAAGGGCATCAACTTCATTGGCAAGGAGAACCTGAGCATCGCACGCAGCAGTTTCCAGATGAACCAAGAACTGATTGGCGACACGGCGCTCACCCATTCGCAAATCCAGGCGCTACGCAGCCGCACCAACACCATCAACCTCATGGGCGCCGATGTCGACATGGTGCTCAACGCCGACCAGGGAAACGGCTC
>NZ_JAXVAE010000100.1:0-11914 GCF_037460745.1 Hallella sp.
TTCTTTCAAAAGAGCGAAGCCCGAGGATTCTAACGAGTCTTCGGGCTTTTTGTTTCTTTTTGATGTTAACGCTCTTTCTATTAATCATTACCAATGTGACTACATTAAATACATGAAACAATATTGTGCAAAATTTTTGTTTTGTTGTTTTAGGGTGTCTTTCTTAACATGCCTAATGCTGCTAACTGGTGTTGTGCAGGCTTTTGCTGACACGGTAAGCTATCAGTTTAACGGTCCTAGTTGGACAGCTACAAATAATGGTGTTACTGCTAATTGGCATTGTATTAAACGAGGAGTATCTGATCTAAATACAAGTTATGTGAAGATTGAGGGAGGTTCCATAGCGTTGGCTAATTCTACGGTTTCTTTTGATAACATATCTTTGGTAAAGGTTTATTATGCGACTACTAAGGATGGAAAAGGCAGATTATCTGTTTTTTGTGTAGATGATTCGTTAGCTTCATTGAAATCTGGATCTATTATTGGAGATTCTAAAGTGGTCCAAGGGCCTGCTACGACTACTGATAGGTATGAGGAGTTTAAACCTTCTTCGTTATGTTCTGGATACATACAGATTTATGCAAGTTGTTCAGTGAATAGTATTTATATCAAGTCGGTTGACATTGAATACTCTTCTAATAGTCCGGTTTTAAGGAACAGCGTGAGCACTCTTGATTTTGGTTCTGTTGTGAGTGGTAAGAGCAAGGAAATCAGCTTTCAATTATCGGGTAGAAATCTTAACTCGGATGCTGTGCTGTCTGTTGATGGTGAGGGATTCTCGGTTCAACCTGCACGCGTTTCACCCAATGAGGGAGAGATCTCAGAAACAGATGTTAAGGTTACTTATTCTCCTACGTCTGTAGGAAAACATCAAGCGAAGCTTACGATTTCTTCGGATGGTGCTACTGCTAAGGTTATCTCGCTTACAGGAACGGCTATTGCTCCTACGGTGTATCATACAGTTACTTGGCTTGTGAATGGTGAAACTTATACTGATGGTAATCCATCTTCGAAAGTTGCAGAGGGAAAGAAGGTTAAGACGTTGCCTTCGGCGCCACAAGCTATTGAAGACAAGGAATTTGTCGGTTGGACCGATTCAAGCATTTCTGGCTCAAAGAATGAAAAGCCTTCGGTCCTTTTTGTAGATGCTGCTTCAGCTCCGGTTGTCAAGGCAGATGTTGTTTATTATGCCGTGTTTGCTAAGAAGACAGGAAATGAAGTTACGTACACAAAACTTAATTCTGACAAATTTAGGAAGGATGCAGAATATGTGATAGGTGCTGAAGATAATAGGAAAATATATTATTTTTACAAGCATGATGAAAATCCAAAGTGGGGGAGAATGAGCGAGGATGTTGCACAATGTCCGCCTATTGAATTCACTTTGTCGGGAACGAAGAATGCCCTCAAAGCTCAAGCTAAAAATGGTTTGTATTTGAAGTCGACATATAACGATTTTCAAATGACCCAAGAAGAATATACCATAAGTATTTCAGAGGAAGGTCTACTTCATAATAATAATAAATACAGCCCCAATGTTACTTTGAGATTTAATCCTGATAGAGGCTTACGTTGGTATAAATATGGTGAAGGTAATTGGTTTCCAGAAGCCTATTTCTATGAGATCAGTGGCGGAGTGAATTATTCGGGTTATTGCACCTCTGTTCCTCGTACTGTGAGTTTCAAAGCCATAGACTCGGATGGCACACGTTATGCTACTTTTAGCTCAACGAGGGATGTGGTGTTTGTTGGCGATGATGTAGAGGTCGCGGGCTTGGCGGTTAAGAATGACATAATATCGCCGATTCCTGTAACGTCTGCAAGCTATGCGGTTACCGACGCTTCAGTTGGTAAGAATGGCGAGGTCAATGGTTGTTATGTTCCTGCCAATACTGGTGTGTTGTTGAAGAGCAAGTCAGATACGGCTTCTTATTATTACGCTAAGAGTTCCTATGAGGTTAACCTCTCGGGCAATATGCTCAAGCCTGCTCCGGTTGGGGGGGGCAAATTCGAGCCCGAGACAGGTTACAGGTATTATAAGTTGGCCTATAATAATTACTCCACCAAGCAAGGCTTGGGCTTCTATTGGGGAGCCGAGGAGGGTGGCGCCTTTAAGGTGAAGGATGGGTTGGCCTATTTGGCCGTTCCTTCTGCCGACGCTCATAATGCCAAGGGTTTTCGCTTTGATGGCGTTACCGATGGTATCGGTGGCGTGGAGGTGGATCGTAACAAGTCGCATGACCTTTATAACCTTATTGGGCAGCGTGTGGTCGGCAAGGCTGCTCCAGGCCTTTATGTCGTGAATGGAAAGAAAGTGATAATCAGATAATAAACGAAAACCTATGATGAAGAAAGAATATTCCAAGCCGGCCGTTGTAGCCAAGGCTATTGATACAGAGCCCATGCTCGCTGGAAGCGGTTCCATGGATAGGGTCCAATCCACTATGGCCCAGGATGATGATGTCGAGGAGAACGAGTTTGCCAAACAGAATACCGTCAATACCGTTTGGGACGACTAATCCCCCTCACGAAAAGAGCGCATACCTCCAAGGCATGCGCTCTTTTCGTAGATAGGCTCGCCATGGTGTGATTAAATCGTCCAATCATGTGGCTTTATTGTGCTATTGCTTATTTTGTGCTCTTTTCTGGTTAATTCGTTGTCTCCTAATTTGCTGAATGGCGTTACTTTTGCGTGATGAATCCGTTGGCTTGGTGATGGTTTGTTTAGAAGAATGGATTGTTGAGTCGATAGTTGATGGGCTTGTTGGAATGATATTTTCCGCTTTCTTGATACTTACTGTCACGAGTATTTTGTAACTTTACGCAGCATGTAAAGTGTGCGTGGCGGCAGCGTTTGTGAAGGCATAACACGAATGGCTCCCCGCGCCACACGATAGTTTCTAACCCAACACCGCAAAGTATGAACATCACCATTCTTCAAACCGATATCCTCTGGGCGCAGCCCGAGGCCAACCGCCAACGTATCAGTCAGCTGATTGAGCACCTTGGCCCTACCGATCTCATTGTGTTGCCGGAGATGTTCTCCACGGGCTTTGCCACGCAGCCCGAGGGCATTGCCGAGGGCGATGGCGGTTCGCTGCGGTGGATGGCGGCGATGGCGGCCTCCACGCAAGCTGCGGTGGCGGGAAGCATCGCCATCCGGGAGGGTGAGCGTTATTACAATCGGTTTTACTTTGTGAAGCCCGACGGTGAGGTTGTGTTTTACGACAAGCGGCACCTCTTTACCTATGGGGGCGAGGACAAGGCGTTCACGCCAGGCCGTGATCGTGTTGTCGTAGAGTGGCGTGGCGTGCGCATCCTGCTGCAGGTATGCTACGACCTTCGGTTCCCAGTGTTCAGTCGCAACCACGACGACTACGATCTGGTGCTCTATGTGGCCAACTGGCCTGAGGGGCGCCGTCAGGCCTGGGACCTCCTGTTGCGTGCCCGCGCCATCGAGAACCAGTGTTATGTGGTTGGTGTGAACCGTGTGGGCAGGGCGCAGGTCAATTACAACGGAGGTTCGGCCATCGTCGATTTTCAGGGCACTCTGCTCGCCGCATGTGTCGACGGACAGGAATCGTCGGCCACGGCCCAGCTCAACATGCCGCGCCTGATGGCCTTCCGCAAGCAGTTCCCCGTGCTCCACGACGCCGACGCCTTCAGGTTGTGTGAATTATAATGTTGAATGTGGAGTGTTGAGTGTGGAATGAATTTTGTTGAGTGTTGAATGAACATTCAGCACTCAACCTTCAACATTGTCAAACGTCTGTGGGAGTCGACCTTTGCATCATAGGCGCCAAAGAACAAGCGGGATAGTTCCCCCACAGAGGGCACAGAAGAACCGAAACGCACAGATGTTTGTGAATTAGGAAGGTAAGATCAGATAGAGATGCTTGTGGCTCGTGTGAGACGAGGGGCAACAAAAGGTATGAGAAGGGGCGGGCTCGTGTGAGAGCAGGCGTGAGACGCTGGGCGTAGCCGTGTTGACAGAAAAGACGAATGCGCCCATTGACTTTTGAGAATGTTGAGTGCGAATAGCTGTTAAGTCTGCTTTTCGCACGTACTAGGGTCTACTAATTTATTTTAGCTAAGCCGCCTTGTAAGGCGGCAAAAATTCCCGCGAGGCTGTCTGCGATTTCTTCTATTCGCTTTTTGAGGGGATCTAAGGCCAAATCCACAAAAACGAGACAAAGAAGTCTCCTAAGGAACTACATTACGTTAGTGAAGAAGTAAGCTCCTATCCTTGTGCAAGCCGTGTCGTCAAGTTTCGCCCTGATGTCGTTTGCCCGGTAAACCCTTTTTGAGGTTCGGAATGTGGCCTCCACCTCGTTTCTGTCTCTCCGATGGCCATCTTCTTGTTCTCAGCATGCCCGTTGTTTTCTTCCTTGGGAGGTCGTCCAAGCGGGTGGTTGTAACAGCCAACATGACAATCCTTGATAAGATTCCTGTTCACCTTCCCGAGGTAGAGCTTGTCCGCTTGTACTTCTTGTGGCAGCATGCCGTAGCGCTTTTTATAGAGTTCCAATTGCGTGGCGAGGTCGGACGACTCGTTGTAGGCGTCCCAACAGAGATTGTCGACGTAGGTGAAACTGTTCACGATGCTGGCGCCAACCTTCGCTCCGAACTCGACCTTGGCATTCGCCTTGCCCCTGACAATGGTCGGAGGTGCGGCTGGTAGATGCTGACGATGCGGTCGGCGCATCTGCGGACGTTCTCGTCAAATATCTTCTTCTGTTGCGCATACATCTTGAACGCCGCCTTGAGACACTTGCTATCATGTCGGCTGAAGCACGAGAGGAGACGGCTTGACTGCCCGCCAAGGAAATCAAGGTATGTCAGTAAACAGCATAGTTGAATCCAATCTGTACGTGGTTAATGAACCCCTCCAACTCGTCATGTGCCTTTTGAATGTCACGTTTGAGTTGTAGATTTGTCAATGTCTCTGTTGTCACTCAACATCGTTCCTCACTTTTGGAGAATCTGCCGTTGAAATAGCGTTCTTAGGCGTTTTGTTCATCGCCTCTTTTTGTGCCTTCTTCTGAAATTGCTCATTGTTCTGAGCAATGTGTTCCTCCATCTCCTCACGATCAGCTCGATTGTTCCAGTCTTTGTGATGAGACTTGAAATAGGCATAGAGTCCAGTCTTCAATCTATGAAGAAAAAGCACGAACAGGGCGTAGTAACCTATGAATATCTGTATTACGAGCAGGAATCATACAAAGTCATTGTCTCTACCCACTATCCACAGAGCCGTCTTGTAAACGGCAATGACATAAAGAAGATGATGACTATACCAAGGAATCCCTTATCAATGTTCCGTTCTATCCCCCTCTTTTCGAAGGAGCAATGGAAAGATGTCTATCTCCATACTTTACAATGCTTTAATTTGTTCTTGGGCAACAATTATTGCGTCGTTGTAGAGGTCACGTTCCTGTTCATCCTCAACCGCATCAATGAACTTATCTGCCTGTCATAAGGTAAGCATTTTCTTTTCATCCTGATGAAAGCACTCTGCTAGCTTAATAACTTGTTCACGCTTTGCCCGTCTGTCACCACGCTCAATCTTACTGAACGTCGGGGTGTCTATCTCCAATAGTGCAGCCAACTGGCGTTGCAGTACGTCATGCTCATCTCTTAATTCTCTAATCTTCTTTCCGAATAACATATCTGTATCTATTTTTCTTCTTTAGCAAGTTACTGGCAAATTAAAATTACGAACTTACAAACTTACAACGCTGGCAAACAGTACTTTAGCAATCTTTGCGCAACTTTTGGTTCTCATGTTAGCAAATCGCCAGCAAGTTACAGGCAAGTTAAATTTATGCACTTCATATATAGAGGAGCGGTATTAGGTCAAGCACTTTTAGGAGGTGCTTATTGATTGCTTCTTTGATTAATCTAGACGAACTACTAGAGGAAGTTTCAGGAATGCCAAACCTATCTCTGAGTGACTTGTTTGTCAAAGCATCACCTTGTAAATACATAAGACAAGCATGGAGATAACACGACCATAGCTTATCTTTCATGGGGATGTTGCTGAAACTCATCTCAGAGAAGAGCGTTACTTTGGTGCTGTCTTGGAATACCTCGATATGTGGAGCAGGCAAATATTGTGCTTCACAAGCCAACACCATCCTGTCCCATCACGGCCAAGCTCCTCACACATCTTCAACCGACGCATGAGCGATGCCTGTTTTTCATTCCTTGATTTGGGAGGGTTGTCTATTATACGGAGCACATCTACTAATGACGTACCCGGATTCGTCACCTCAATGCGGTTGTCAAATATCTCCACTACAGGAGTTGTCCCTGTTATATATAGGTCTTGGTGAATATGGCTATTTGCTATGACTTCTCTCGCAGTAGGCAGAGGAAACTTGCTTGTTGTTGACAGTGGAACGGCATTCACATCCTCGCTGCTTGGCAGCAGCGCATTCACATAGCGTACTATATTCTCGAAGCATACGGCATACCCTTGATTAAACGGTTCCTCCTTTTGAATCAACAGTCAGTTTATTCCCTTGTACTGAATCACGCGCATCGCTTTACGGCTCAATCTAGTGAATTCATTCAAGTCTTTTGCGAACAGTATGGCACCGAGGTTAGTAATAGAGTACAAACCATTATCCTGCTTCTGTATAATGCCATCCTCTTTCAGATAATGCACCACTGCATCCTTTTCCACAGGCTGAGGTATCTTCAGCAACGTAAAATAGGCATCTACCTGAAGCAGCCTAATGATGTCTTCATATCTCTGATCGGTCCGCATACATCTTCGGACTGAGCGTGGTGCAACTTGTCCCACAACTGTGCACGGAACACAGGAAACTCATGCAACTTTTTAGTGTAGCTACCACTGCTAATATAGAAATGCAACCGGCTCGTTAAGTGCCTTGTGGATTCTAATCAATTCTACATGCATACCGTCTATTTCTGTACTATAGAATTCAAAATCCGCATTTTTAGAAAGAAGATAACGAAGCTAGTTCTCTAACTCCTGCTTACCTTTCTTTTCAAGTTGCAGACGCACTTTTGTTCAGATTATCTCATGCGTACAGTCGTCTATGCCCCATATCATATAGGCGTAGTCACGGTCGTTCAATGTAGCACTATTGGCAAGGGCGCTTATGTCCTCACCAATCATCGTAGGTTCACAGTTGTTATGCTTGAACTCAACCCAGCCTATTTCCTTTGTAAGCTAGCTGAGTTCTTTTACCAGTATATCAATATTTCCTATCATATTATTCTTCTTGTTAGCTATACAAGATTTAATGTTGGTATGCTTGCGAACAAGTCTATATTTGACCATCGAATAGCCCCAACTGAGTGTTACCCTTTAGACGATAATAAATACGATTCCTTACTTTTATCTTTTCTACCTGTTCCATGTTATTAAGGTATCGCTTCATTTTATCATCCTTCCAACTCAAATGTAATCGAGTAATGACTTCTTTTGCAGAAAGTTTTTCAACACTGTTAAGTATCGTAATTAATTCAGAATCCAGTTTCTCTTTATTCAATTGTTCTGGTGTCTTCTGTTCTTCTGGGCTCAACGATATTATGTTACCTGTAACATCTACGGCAGACGCACCTTTTTGAATAAGTAGCAGATTTGCGTTTTTTTCGTTCTTTTCTGGGTATCTGACGTAGATTAATCGATTCTTACGCAAACCGTCAATTACACCAGACCAAGTGCCACCTTTTTCATCACTTTGTGCTACGAATATTTCTGATGCCATTCCATAAATAATAGGATTACGTGCCATGGCAAATTCTACAGACCACGGAGCCTTTGGGGCAAAAGTGCTCATCACTAAAACCCTTCCTTGGACAATATGCTTAAAATACTGCTTAAAACCAGATCCGAAAGTCATAATACCTTGTGGCAGTACGATAATACTTTTTCCATTTGTTTCAACAGCAGAATCTAATGCTTGACGATCCACTCCTTTTGCAAATCCGCTAACAACGACTTTATTGTTTTTTGTAGCATTCTTTGCAATATTGTCAGTAAAGGATAGCGACTTCACATTTGCACTCCTTGAGCCAACAATGGCTATCGAAGGTTCCTGTAATAAAGATATGTTCCCCTTGGTATATATTACGGTTGGGGCGTTGAACTTTAAATTTTCCTTTAGTAGTTTCGGATAATCTTCGTGCGTGATTGGCAGGATATCATAGCCTTGAGCCATCAACTCATCAACAAGAAAGGAGTTATTAGCTAATTGTGCTCTTGACTCTTCAAACTGAATTTTCTCAATTTCGTTAAGCCCAACTTCTTCCCAAATTGAAGAATCTTCAAATAATTCAATTATTGATATCTGCGGATTGTGTTTAAAGCAATTCACGTATATCTCATTCTTGCGTTTTGTCCACATCTTTGGAATTAATGCAAGTGTCACCCAATATGTCAATTCTTGTTTTATCATAATGTGCCTCCTATTGTTTTTGCTATTACTATAGGAACAATACACTTTGCTCCTTTATTTGTGAGTAATTTTCCGATTTCTTTTAGTGTTGCGCCACTGTCATATATATCATCAAGCAATACTATACATTTCCCTTTTATCACATCCTCATCGACATCAAATGCATCAGAAATATTTTCCTTTTTACTATATGAATTCTGAAATATTTTCTGTTCTTGTGTTATGCGTATTTTAATTAGATCGTGACTAACAGGGACGTTTATAACACGAGCAAACTTAATAGCAAAGTTCTTCATAAGGTCACCAGACTTTGTTGGAGGTGTATACATTACAAGGTCAAAATGATTTCCTTTGAACTTTTTGCCAAATACTGATAAAGTCTTTTTTAATAGGAAGTCAGGAAAATCTCCTCCGTTTTCATATTTGCTTCTGTGCAATGCCGCACCTATATTTGATACGCCATAATATGATGCCGCACATCCGTTTACCATACGGGATGCCTTTCCTAAATGCTCTTTAATAATTTCAATTTCTTCTGTGGTATAATCCGAGGTCTTAATACGATTGAAATACTCGTTCACAGAATGTCCAATCACAACTCCATTCTCATCTTTAATAGTTTTCTCTATTAAGGTTTTGTTAGGAGATGGAATGCAAACTCTAATACCTCCTTTTCTTGTTGTCCATGAAGCAAGTTCTAAAATAGGGAAATAGGTTTCCCTAAATTCTTCCAACCTTGCAGATAAACTTGGAGAATGAGTAATGTGGAGTTTCTCCAAATTAGTGTTGTCACAATTTGAGTAATTTATTTGTTCGTCACTATCAAGGAAGGCACATAGGTATTTCATTCTTGGCATATCTGTATAAACATACTGTTCCATCGAATGGAGGTCCTTTAGTTTGGCATCCCTCAGTTCTTCAAAATGTTTTGTATTTAGAGCAGGCGCGTTAAACTGATATTCAAGTTTCTTGGTTCTGTTGTACAAAACCTCTTTTACAATTCCTTGGTCTATCAGGTCTGCCTTGATTACTCTAACTTGCGTTTGCTTGAGATTAGCTCTTTTCATAACCTCTCTTTCTGATAAGGGCCCTTCTTGTAACAAATCAATAACCTTTTGATATTTGTTCGTTGTAGGACGCGCACCTTCAATGAACGAAAGTGGGAGTTTTGAGTCAGCGGCTATTCCACTTTCGCTATTCTCATTGTAGAACAAGATTATTCGTGTTTTTTTGTCATCACGTCCCGCACGACCAATCTCTTGATAATAGTGAATTGGTGATACTGGCATCTGGGTGTGTATGATAAAGCGAATGTCTGGTTTGTCTATGCCCATACCCAAAGCATTAGTTGACACAACACATTTCCATTGGTTTTCCATCAGTCCATTTTCGATAGACTTGCGTGTTTCTGCGTCAAAACCCGCGTTGTAATCTGTGGCATTTACTCCTACGAACTGAAGCCACTTTGCATAAATTTCAGTATCAACCCTGGTACCTGTATATATCAGACCTGTACCGTTAATTGAATTTATATTCTGTGCCAACCATATCATTTTCTCGTCTTCTGATTGTACTTTAAGTACCTGAAGCTCAAAATTTGGCCTTACAAGATTTCCTCTAATTGTTGTCAACTGTCCTCCAATCTGCTGCTCAATATCTTGCTGAACTCTTTTTGTTGCTGTTGCAGTGGTGGCTAGAATTGGTAAATGTTTTGGAAGCAACTGTACTAAATTGATAATCCTTCGGAATGATGGTCTGAAATCATGTCCCCACGTAGATATGGTGTGGGCTTCGTCAATTACTATCATTGAAAGCTTTATTTGTCGGGTAGCCTCTATCCACTCGTCGTTTTCTTGTCTTTCTGGTGCAATATAAAGAATCTTGATCTCATTATTCAGTGCTCGCTGGATAGCTTCCTGGTTCTCCTCATAAGATTGTTCTGAATTTATGTATGCAGCAGAAATACCTCGGTTGTGAAGGCTTCTCACCTGATCGCGCATTAGTGCTATCAGTGGAGAAAAAATGACGGTTACACCTTCAAATTGAGTAGCAGGGAACTGGTAACACAAAGATTTTCCGAAACCGGTGCGTTCAATCATAAGGATACGCTCTCCTCGGAGTATTCGTTCTATAGCTGTCCATTGTTCGTCATAAAAGTGGTCCAAACCGAAGATTGACTTCAGTCTGATTTCAGCTTCTTTCCTGGTTATTAGATCTGTCATAAATTAATTTGATTCCGTTATTATACGGATGCTTCTTAAATATTCGACTATCCCCAATTAGGATTGTCGTATTATGCCTACAAAGATAGTCGTAAAATCTGAAATACAATCAACATCATTTAATATTCTTCGCTCTTTTGTTGCATTTTAACAGTTGAGAGCGACTAGAATGTCCAATTTACTAAAGTTTCCTACCTTTTGTTTTAGCTCTCAGAAAAGAGCAAGCCTCATAACCACCTGTAAGAACGTACTTTTAACGTTTACCTAGGGTCTACTAATTTATTTTAGCCAAGCCGCCTTGTGGGGCGGCAAAAAAAACTGCGAGGCGGTCTGCGATTTCTTCTATTCGCTTTTTGAGGGGATCTAAGGCCAAATCCACAAAAACGAGACAAAGACCAAATTCCTAAAAAAAAGTTTGCAGAAATCTTTGTTGTCTGAAATAGATACGTCGATTCGAGTTTGTACTCTAATGCGTTTGTGACTTTTCCAATGGGCCTCTTTCTGCTGCCTTATTGGCTTCAGAGGTGGTTTGTGCCGTTCGCATTCGCAGGCAGTCAGCTTACGTGTTCTTTTATGGAGTGGCGGCGCGAGGAGTTGCTTTTAGTCAGATAGATTCCTAAAGACGGATTTGGTTTAATATGCATGAGGCGAGGAAGGATCCTTCGATTGTGGAACGGATGAAGAAGGTTGGTCGCGTGGCCGCTATGCTATAATGGGAGGGTGGGGGTCTCGCAGGCAGTGGGGGGTGAGTGGCAATTTTTTGTAACAATCTATAGCGAAAACTACACGTTTGTTTTTCGCGATACAAAGATTTGGCGCAAATACGCGATTCTTGGTGCGTTTTTGTAATAGGTTGGTGGTCAGGTGGTTGTGTGGTTAAGGTGATGCTTGGCTGATGATTTTTGGTGTTTGGCGTTGCGAAAGATGCCTTTTCGCAATGCCAAAGATGCCTAAAGGCAAGACGATAGCTTGCCTTTCGTGTCTCGGTTTGGCATGTTTTGTGGTGCGAAAGATGGCTAACGGCAATCGCTGGGATCATTTCGGGTGGTAACATTCCGCAAAAAGGGCGGTTTGGCGCTCTGGTTCGCGCAAAATCCCGACACAAGTTTTTAACCAAAAATCAGGACAAGTGGTTTTGTAATGTTGAATGTGGGGTGTGGAATGTTGAATGAGTCTTTCGGATGTAGGGCGTGGCATGTGCAAAGCGGTAACTATTCAGCGAAAGGGCATGGCGGGGTATCAAGCCTCAAATAAGGCTTG
>NZ_JAXVAE010000101.1:0-33184 GCF_037460745.1 Hallella sp.
GTTCCAACCTCTCTTATTCTCCTTTGGCTGCTTTAGAGCTTTATGTTAAAAATCCAAATTCGTTGTTCTTTCTCCGCTGGCGCTACGAAAGCGGCAAAGCCGAGCGACCGCGTCTGAGCGTAAATCTCTCATCCCGCATGGCATCTGTGGGAAATAAAAAGCAACCCGAATGGCTTTTCCTTTTAGCCTCAGACGGCTTTCACTACGAATGTTATTTTCTTTTAGCCTTGTGCCTGTTTGCACCTCTTCGCCTCCCAGACGTGTGGCTTCCTGTTCACGTTCATGCCCGTTAGTGTGGGCCGCTCTGATCCGAGCCGATGCGAGCCGTGCGCAATGGGGGGCGCTGGTGTTACACGAGTGGCGATGGTTGGTGATGGGTGGTTGACTCATAGGACGGTGGTGTTGGTGGGTTGATGGGTGGTGTTGGTGACGATCGGTATCTTTTACATGTGCAAAGGTACAACAATGGGCGTTGGCAATCATACGTTTCGATACGATTCGATGCGTTTCGATACGATTTGGTTTTCATCATCTTCTGACGCTCCACGAGCTTGGCAAGCTCCTCGTCGTCGTGCCCACGATGCTCGACAGTTGGCCCTTTCCAGCGCTTCTAACGGCCGCGAGATTGACCATCATTCCGCTCATTTCCTTCCACGAGAGGTCGGGATACGTAAATTCGGCTCCACTTACGTGCGCTCCAAGGATAGGGAAAAGCATGGGAACGATGGGCTGGTGCATGTCTTTCGACACTTGCGAGGGCAAAAGAGCCACGCTTTCGGTGTCTTTTCCCAGGCGTGGTATCGCTGGAGGGGTAGTTTTACTGAGATTGTATTTCATATTCTTCTTGTCGTTAAATGATTAAATGGTTGATAATGAGCCTTTTAGAGGACGTGGATGCTTTCCCGTTCCAGTTGTTCCAGTTGTTCCAATTAATGTTTTTGGTATGCGCGTTCTTATTTTTCTATATATAACTATCTAATTATCAATTAGTTATATAGCCTATAGAAAGGGGTTTGGCATGTGGATATGGTATTTGGAACAACTGGAACAACTGGAACGCTATGCACCCCTTGGCTCACTTCTCCTCTCCGAGGCCATAGGCGAAGCCGCTCGCCACCCGCGTGAGCTCGTTGGCAGCCCTTCGGCAGAAACTCGGCGAAGGTGGGACAGCCCGTTTAGCTCACGAGTAGGCTTCATGGTTTCATGTTTTATTAAGGTGGTTCAAACATGCGCAGGATGGGCTTATGGAAAACAGAACCGATGAAATGGGGGCTTTTGTGAGGTCGATGGCGCAAATATGTCCATTTGGGTGGAACAAATCGTTCGTTTCATGGAACGATTGTTGCAATGAAACATAATTCTACCTTTATGAACGATTTGTTGCAGACAAGAATGGTCATTTAGTGTATCTTTGCAATCGAAAACAAACGAAACGAATATAAGGGGCATGGATATCCTGCATAGATGCAAGGAGCCGTGCCGACAAACTCCTTTACGAAGAGGGTTTGGTAAAACAGGATAGATGATAAGTTTTTAGGTTAATGATAATAATTAGGTTATTAGTTTGATTTTAGGTAATTAGAATTTGGTAGGCTATTAGTTGGATTTGGTAAACTAAGGTTGATTTAGGTAATGATAGTTTCAATAAGGTACATGTAGTTTTCTTGTGAAAGAAGTTTGTACGTCAGGATTAAGAAATTTCAATAGGGATTAGTTTCTTAAGGTAAAAAGATCGTTTCCGGATAGCATTTCCTCAATCTCCATTATTTTATTCCCCATTCCCCATTCCCCAATACCACATTGAGCCCAAATCGGCCATTAGATTTCAATTCTCGTTAGTGTTCAAGAAACCTTCCACGCCAGAGAAACAGGCGACAGGCAAGGCAACACGAGGAAGCCCCAAGTATTTAAGAATGTTAAATAGCGCGGCGAATGCATTAAAAAAAGAAACGACCCGTCGCCTTTCCAAATATTCTTGCTATCTTTGAACAATCATTGATTATGGCATGAAAACGAAAGCAAAGACCTACATATTATTATTTATAATCACCTTGGCACCTTTTGCGGCTATGGCCCAGAAAATATCGTTGGGCTCTTGCACCATCGAGGAGCAAGGCGTGAAGGGCGTGTACAAGGGCGAGATGGCGTCTGGCAAACCTTATGGAAAGGGAAGCGCCCTCTACGAAAATGGCAACAACTATGAAGGGCAGTTTGTGAAGGGCAAGCGCCATGGCTACGGCACCTTCACCTTCGCCGATGGTGAGAAATATGAAGGCGAGTGGGTGCTGGGCCAGCAGAACGGGCGAGGCACCTATTATTTCAGCAACAACAACAAGTATGTGGGCCTTTGGTACCGCGACTACCAAGAGGGGCATGGCGTGATGTATTATTTCAACGGCGACAAGTACGACGGCAACTGGTACCACGACATGCGCCACGGAAAAGGCAAGTACACCTACGCCAACGGCGCCTTCTACACAGGCCAATGGAAGAACGACAAGAAGGAGGGCAAGGGCTTCTTCGACTGGGGCGACGGCACCACCTATGAGGGCGAGTGGGCCAACAACCAGCGGTGTGGCTATGGCGTGAACCGCTATGCCGACGGCGATGTTTACAAAGGCCAATGGAAAGACGATATTCAGCAGGGCCGTGGCATCTACGATTTCCAGAATGGCGACCGCTACGAAGGCGACTACGACCAAGGAGAGCGTACGGGCGAAGGCATATTCAAGTATGCCAACGGCGACCGCTACACAGGCCACTTCAGAGACGGCGAGCGCGAGGGACAGGGCTCGTTTGTATGGGCCAATGGCGACCGCTACGAGGGCCTGTGGAAAGACGACCTGCTCAACGGTCATGGAAAGCTGACAAAGAAAAATGGCGACGTCTTCGAGTGCGACTTCGTGAATGGCAAAATCGATGGGCAGGTCATCATACACTACGCCAACGGAACCCGTTTCAAGGGCACATACAAGAATGGCCAACGCAACGGAAAGGCCATCGAGGAGACCAAGGACGGAAAGCGCTTCGAGGGATCGTATGTGAACGACAGGCGCGACGGCAAGTTTGTGGAGAAAGACCGCAACGGAACCATCCTCTTCACCGGCCATTATGAGAACGGCCGTCGCTTCAACGACCAATAAGGCAAGCAAGAACGCAATCATTTTAAAATACCAACTATGATTATTGACACACTTGACAATCTGGCTCGTTACGAGTCGCTCTATCCGCTCATAGCGGAGGTGGTGGCCTTCATGAAAAACCACGACCTGGAGAGTCTCGAAGCCGGAATGCATCCCATCAAGGGAGAGGTTGCTTATGTGAACATCCAGATGGCCAAAGGCAAGACGGAGAACGAGGCGGCCATCGAGTATCACCGCAAGATGATCGATATCCAGCTGCCCCTGGAGACCGACGAGCGCTACGGCTACACGCCATTGGCCGACCTGCCAGAAGCCCACTTCGATGAGGAGAACGATTTTGCCCTGTTGCCCGGCGTGCGCCCACAAACCATCTTCAACGTCAAGAAAGGGCAGTTTGTGCTTTTCACACCCCAAGACGGCCATGCGCCTTGCATCGCCGACAAAGAGCAGTTCAAGAAAGCCATATTCAAAATAAAAGCTTAAACATCATATCTATATCAAACTATGACAGCAAAGAAATTATCGGTCAAAGCGACGCCTAAGCACATTGGCATCGTGGCCAGCGACCCTTACCTCGAACCTTATGAGGACGCCATCCGTGGTCGACACGAGCACGCATTGTGGAAAATAGGCCAGCTTACACGAAACGGCAGGCAAACCCTTTCCGATTTCGCCGATGGCTACAAATATTTTGGCCTGCACAAAGTGCCGCGTGGAGGATGGGTCTTCCGTGAGTGGGCCCCAACGGCCACCGACATCTACTTGGTGGGCGACTTCAACAACTGGACCGAGGACGAGAAATACCGTTGCAAGCGCATAGAGGTAACAGGCAACTGGGAGCTCAAGCTTCCCGCCAAGGCCATGAAGCACGGGCAGCTTTACAAGATGCACGTGAAATGGGACGGTGGCGAAGGAGAGCGCATCCCCGCATGGTGCCAGCGCGTGGTGCAAGACGAGGTCACCAAGATCTTCACAGCGCAGGTGTGGGCACCGAAAACTCCCTACCAGTGGAAAAAGAAAAACTTCAAGGCCAACACCAACCCCCTGCTCATCTACGAGTGCCATGTGGGAATGGGGCAGGATGCCGAGAAGGTGGGAACCTACACCGAGTTTAAGGACAACGTGTTGCCACGCGTGGCCAAGGACGGCTACAACTGCATACAGGTCATGGCCATTCAGGAGCACCCCTACTATGGAAGCTTCGGCTACCACGTCAGCTCGTTCTTCGCGCCATCAAGCAGGTTCGGAACACCCGAGGAGCTGAAGGCGCTCATCGACGCAGCCCACCAGATGGGAATATCCGTGGTGATGGATATCGTCCACTCGCACGCCGTGAAGAACGAGGTGGAAGGCCTGGGCAACTTGGCTGGCGACCCCAACCAGTATTTCTATCCCGGCGACCGACACGAGCATCCGGCATGGGACAGCCTCTGCTTCGATTATGGCAAGGACGACGTTATCCATTTCTTGCTCAGCAACTGCAAGTATTGGTTGGAGGAGTTCCATTTCGACGGATTCCGATTCGACGGAGTGACCTCCATGCTCTATTACAGCCACGGACTGGGCGAGGCGTTCACCAATTATGGCGATTACTTCAATGGTCATGAGGACGACAACGCCATCTGCTACCTGACGCTGGCCAACAAGCTCATCCATGAGGTGAACCCCAAGGCCATCACCATCGCCGAGGAGGTGAGCGGCATGCCCGGGTTGGCCGCCAAGTTTGAGGATGGCGGCTACGGCTTCAATTACCGCATGGCCATGAACATCCCCGACTATTGGATCAAGACCATCAAGGAGCGCAGGGACGAGGATTGGAAGCCCAGCAGCATCTTCTGGGAGGTGAAGAACCGACGAGCAGACGAGCAGACCATCTCTTATTGCGAAAGCCACGACCAGGCGCTCGTGGGCGACAAGACCATCATCTTCCGACTCATCGACGCCGACATGTATTGGCACTTCAAGCAAGGCGACGAGAACGACATGGTGCATCGCGGAATAGCCCTGCACAAGATGATCCGTCTCGTCACGCTCGGAACCATCAACGGCGGATACCTCAACTTCATGGGCAACGAGTTTGGACATCCCGAGTGGATCGACTTCCCACGTGAGGGCAACGGATGGAGCTACAAATATGCGCGTCGCCAATGGAACTTGGTCGACAACCCCGAGCTCGACTACCACTTCCTGGGCGATTTTGACCAAAAGATGATCGAGGTGGTGAAAGGTGAGAAAAACTTCATCAAGACCCCCGTGCAGGAAATATGGCACAACGATGGCGACCAAGTGTTGGCCTTCATGCGTGGCGACCTGGTGTTTGTGTTCAACTTCTCGCCCACACGTTCCTTCACCGACTATGGCTTCCTGGTGCCCGAGGGCGACTACAAGGTTGTGCTCAATAGCGACGCCAAGGAGTTTGGTGGCAACGGGTTTGCCGACGACACCATGGTGCACCACACCAATTTCGATCCTGTTTACGAAAAGGACCATAAGGGCTGGCTGAAACTGTATATCCCCGCTCGCTCTGCCGTGGTTCTTAAAAAAGACAAATGAAAATCAGCACAATGATTAAAACCACAAAGAATGGCACCATCATCATGAGGGTGATGTGTGCCATTTTTTTCTTGTTGTTCACCTTTTTATACCTTTTCGAATACCAGGCCGACATCCTGGCCGTCACACAGCACGTGCTCGCACATGGCGTCACCCATTACAACCGCATCATCGGCGCCGTGTTGCTGACCATCATCCTATGGGTGCTGCAGCTGGTGATATTTGGCCTGAGTGGCCTCTCGCGCCGTTTCCATGCGCTTACCTACCTGCCCTCGTTGCTGTTGCTGGGCGTGCTTACCGATGTAACATCCCATGTCGACCAAGAGCCTTATCTCGGCAATTGGTTGTGGGGCTTCCCCTTGATCATGGCGGGGTATGCCGGAGTGGTATGGGTGTGCCGGCAGTTGGAGCCGTTGGAACAATCGTCGGGCGATGTGGGCGTGTTCTCGCGCATATCATGGCAGAACCTGCTGGTCATGGTTGTCATGGCCTTGGTGGTGTGTGCCTTGGGCAACTCCGACCGCACGTTCCATTTTCGCATGCGCATGGAAGAGAGTATGGTCAAGGGCAACTTTACCGAGGCCACGCAGGTGGGCGTAAAAGAAGCGGCTACCGACAGCAGCCTCACCATGTTGCGCGTGTGGGCGCTCTCCGAGAACCACATGCTTGGCGACCGCTTGTTTTCCTATCCGCTCGTGGGAGGGTCCGACGCCATGTTGCCAAACGGAGCCTCGGTGAAGCTCATGATGGCCGACGAACGTAAGTTGTACGCCCATCTGGGAGTGGTATTCATACAGAAGATGCGCCCTCGCGTTTACCTCGAGACGCTCCACAAGGCCCATCGGGCCACCGCAGCCGCCCACGACTGGTTGCTTTGCGCTTATCTGCTCGACCGCGACCTGAACCAGTTTGTGCGGCATCTCGCAAAGTATTATCCCATCAATGAGCAACTGCCCAAGCATTACAAGGAGGCCCTCATCATCTATAAACATACCACGAGCCATCCGCTCATAAGCTATTACAACAACGTGAAAGAGGCCGATTACGACGACTTTCAGGACTTAGGCGATAAGTATGGCAACAAGCGTGAACGCTACACGGCGCTACGCGATAAATACGGCGACACCTATTGGTTCTATTATCATTACAAGCGTTGAGGAGCTATCCCGTCAAACGTTGGGAACACTTGAGCCCCAAATCGAGTTGCCGTCGATTTGGGGCTATGTGTTGTCAGGCCGATTAGGGGTTATACTGCCGCAGAGCTCCCATCAACTCGGAGTTCTCGGTCTTGGTTCCAATCGTAATGCGCAAGCACCCCTGGCAAAGCGTTACGCGTGTGCGGTTCCGCACAATGATGCCTTTCTCCACCAGATAGTCGTAGATGGCTTGCGCGTCGGTCATCTTGGCCAAGAAGAAATTGGCGTCCGACGGATACACTTGCTCACAAACAGGCAAGTCGATAAACGCCCGCATCAGCCTCGTGCGTTCCTGAAGCAAGATGGTAACCCACTTCTCCACATTCTCGCGCTCATTGAGCATCTCAAGGGCGTGCTGCTGCGTGAGCAGGTTAACGTTATAGGGATATTTCACCTTGTTGAACAGGTCGATGATGTCTTTGCTGGCAAACGCCATGCCCAAGCGCAAGGCTGCGCAACCCCAAGCCTTGCTCAGGGTGTTGAGCACAATGAGGTTGGGAAATTCCTGCAGGCGCGTGCGGAACATGGGCGCCGTGGAAAAGTCGCCATAGGCCTCGTCGACAACCACGATGCCACCAAACTGGCGAAGCACACCCTCTATCTCCTCCACGGCCATGTTGTTGCCTGTGGGGTTGTTGGGCGAGCAAATCCAGATCACCTTGGTGTGCTTGTCGCAGCTGCGAAGCAGGCTGTCGGCGTGCATCGCATAGTGGGCGTCGAGCTGAACGGGACGGTAGCTCACGTCGTTGGTGTCGGCGCAAACCTTATACATGCCGTAGGTGGGTTCGATGGCCACCACGTTGTCGACGCCGGGGCGGCAAAACACGCGATAAACCAAGTCGATGGCTTCGTCGGACCCGTTGCCCAGGAAAATGTTTTCGGCGGGCACGTTCTTGATCTTCGCCAACTGCGCCTTCAGTTCCGTTTGCAACGGGTCGGGATAGCGGTTGTAGGGTGCGTTGTAGGGATTCTCGTTGGCGTCGAGAAACACACGAGCCTCTTTGCCGGCATATTCGTTGCGGGCCGAGCTGTAAGGGGCTAACTTCCATATGTTGGGTCTAACCAGTTCTTGTAGTGGTTTCATCTGCGATATTCTTTCCGGTTGGAGTAGGTTATACTTGTTTTCTATAATGGGCTCTGTGGACCCCCCTCGCCCCGAGGGCCATGGGGGCGGGGTGCCTGCCCTAAGTGCGCGTGTCGGCTTAGCGAAGCCCCAACTTGCTCATCCTGATGCGCATGGCTTGCGCGTGGGCCTCCAGTTGCTCGTTCTCGGCCATGCAGGCCACGGCATGCCCAATGCTGCCTATGCCAGCCTCCGAAAGATGCTGGAATGTTATCTTGCGGTTGAAACTGTCGAGGTTCACGCCATTGTAAGCCAAGGCATATTGGTGGGTGGGCAATGTGTGGTTGGTGCCGCTGGCGTAGTCGCCGGCGCTCTCGCACGCCCAACGTCCCAGGAACACGCTTCCCGCATTAACGACCTTCTCGGCCAACTTCTCATAATCGGAAGTGGCGATGATGAGGTGCTCGGGGGCGTAGGCGTTGCTCAGGTCCATGGCCTCGGCCTCGTCGCGCACAAGAACGAAGATCGAATTGTTGAGCGATTGTTGCGCTATCTCCTTGCGGGGTAGGGCGGCCAGCTGAATGTCAACTTGCTCGGTAACCTTTTGCAGCATTTCCTCGGAGGTGGTGATCAGAAAAACTTGCGAGTCGATGCCGTGCTCAGCCTGCGAGAGCAAGTCGGCCGCCACAAACTCGGCGTCGCTGCTCGCGTCGGCAACCACACACACCTCGCTGGGGCCAGCGGGCATGTCGATGGCTGTGTCGTGCAGGCTCACCAGTTGCTTGGCGGCCATCACATATTGGTTGCCAGGGCCAAAGATCTTGTAAACACGTGGAATGCTTTCGGTTCCATAAGCCATGGCGCCAATGGCTTGCACGCCACCAGCCTTGAACACATGGCTCACGCCTGCCACTCGGGCGGCCACCAAGATGGCTGGGTTCACCTTCCCCTCACGGTTGGGGGGCGTGCAGAGCACTATCTGCCTGCATCCTGCAATCTTGGCGGGGGTGGCAAGCATCAGCACGGTGGAGAAGAGGGGAGCCGTTCCGCCAGGAATGTAGAGCCCCACCTTTTCTATGGCAACGCTCTTCTGCCAGCACTCCACGCCCTCGCAGGTCTCAATCTTGTGGCTTTCAAACTGTTGTGCCTCATGAAACTTGGCGATATTGCGGTGGGCCAGCACGATGGCGGCTTTCAGATCGTCCGACACCAAACGCTCGGCCTCTTCCATCTCGGCCTCCGTTACCGCAAGCGTATGCAGCTGGGCATGGTCAAACTGCTCCTCATATTTCCTTACGGCATCGTCGCCATGGGCTTTCACCTCACTCAGGATGGTGGAAACCGTGGCGTGCAGTTGGGTGGTGTCTATCTGGGGGCGACGAATGAGGTCGGCCCATAGTTCTCTTGATGGATATTTTATGATCTTCATGATAGTGGCTCCGAATGATCTCTACATGATTATTTTCTCAATGGGGCTTACAAGGATGCCTTGGGCGCCCAAATCCTTTAGCTGGCCAATGATTTCCCAAAAGCGCTTCTCGTCGATCACGGCGTGCAGGGCGCACCAGTCGGGATCCGACAAAGGAATGACGGTCGGACTTTTTACGCCGGGCAGCACCTCGGTGATGGTGGCTATCTGATTCTTGGGAACGTTCATCATTACATATTTCTTGTCTTGGGCTGAGCGAACGGCCTCGAAGCGGAACAGCATTTGGTTCAGGATGTCGTGCTTTTCCTCATCCATGTTCCAGTTGCCGATAAGCATGGCCTCGCTCTTCATCACAGTTTCCACCTCCTTAAGATGGTTGTGGACAAGCGTGGAGCCCGATGACACAATGTCGAAAATGGCGTCGGCCAAGCCAATGCCCGTGCTAATCTCCACCGAACCCGTAATGACATGAACATCAGACTTGATGTTGTTGCTGTTCAAGAATGTGCGAAGGATGTTGGGGTAGGAGGTCGCTATTTTCCGACCGTTGAACCATGACAAGCCAGTATAGTTGACCGCCTTGGGAACGGCCAACGACAAACGGCATTTGGAGAAACCCAAACGCAGGATGGTTTGCACGTCCTCGTGCTTCTCGCGCAGCTCGTTCTCGCCAACAATACCAATGTCGGCAACGCCACTCGCTACGCTCTGGGGAATGTCGTCGTCTCGAAGAAAAAGCACTTCGAGAGGGAAATTAGAACTTTCGACGAGCAATGTTCGTTTGCTCTCTTTTACCTGAATGTCTGCTTCCTTGAGCAAGTTCATTGTGTCCTCATAAAGGCGTCCTTTCGATTGGACCGCAATACGTATCATGCCTATTTTTGTGTTTAAATGTTGTCGAATGAGCTATAAATGCTTAAAAAATTGTGGCAAATATAGTCATTTTAGTTCATTTGTGCAATAAAAGTATTACTTTTGTGGCGAATTACCATGAAAGTCAACGCTTTTTACATATTTATCCTCCTTTTATTTTTCGTCTCCTGCACGGAAACGAAAAAGCAGGCCATGACCCCTTGGGGAACCTCCATAGGGGAAGACTCCATCCCTGCCAGCTCTTCGTTTGGCATGAGCGACATCCAGAACAATGGCGAATTGATTATGCTTACCCTGTCGGGTCCCGAGTCGTATTACGATTATCACGGACATGGCATGGGCTTGCAATATTTGCTTTGCGAGAAGTTCGCGGAGAAGATAGGCGTTTCGCTTCGCGTAGAGGTTTGCAAAGACACGACAGAGATGGTTGAGCGGTTGAAACGAGGCGAGGCCGACGTCATAGCCTACCAGATTCCAAAGAGCTTCCGAGGCATCAGGTACGCAGGCGTGAGCGATGCGTCGCACAAGTCGCAATGGGCTGTCCAGGCCGACAATCAGGAGTTGGCCGATAGTTTGGACCAGTGGTTTAAGCCCGGCATGGTGGCCAAGATGAAGAAAGAGGAGAACTTCCTGCTTTCTACGCGTAGCATAACACGCCATGTTTATTCGCCCATGCTCGACCGTTCGGGGGGCGTCATCTCCCATTACGACCATTTGTTCCGACGCTATGCGCCTTTGGCGCGTTGGGATTGGCGCTTGCTTGCGGCACAATGTTACCAGGAATCGACCTTCGACCCCAAGGCTCGCTCATGGGCAGGTGCCTGCGGACTGATGCAGATCATGCCGTCTACGGCCGACCATCTGGGCTTGTCGCGCGACAACCTGCACGACCCTGAGCAAAACATTGCGGCTGCAGCCAAGTACATACGCGAGCTCAACACCCATTTCCAGGATGTGCCATCGGCCGAGCGAACCCTCTTTGTGCTGGCAAGCTACAACGGCGGCTATTTCCACATACGCGACGCCATGGCGCTCGCCACAAAGCATGGGCAGAATGCACACAGCTGGGCCCATGTGCGAGAGTATGTGTTGAAGCTGGGTAGCGCACCTTATTATAATGACCCCGTGGTGAAGCACGGATACATGCGCGGTTACGAAACGGTGGATTATGTAGACCGAATCAGGGCGCGTTGGGCACAATACCGTGGTGTGGCTGCCGGAGGCGGATCGGGCTCAGGCTTTATAACTCAGCCTGAGCGAGCGCAACGCAAGTACAAATGGCACCTGTAACGCCAGCAAAGATTCATTAGTATTGTTAACAAAGCTTAATGAATTGACAAAACGCTTGTAATTTCAAAAAGATTCATTACCTTTGCACCGCAAAAAGAAAACAACCCCATTCAGGGGAACGTAAGGTACCTTAGCTCAGGTGGTAGAGCAATGGACTGAAAATCCATGTGTCCTTGGTTCAACTCCAAGAGGTACCACAACAAGCCGGACTTTCCTCAAACGGAAAGCCCGGCTTGTTGTGTTTATGCACCCAATGGGTCAGCTACCTCCCAAATACCGAAATCGCCGGCAAAGACTAAACCCCAAATCCGTTAGTGGACTTGGGGCTTAGCGATATTCTTCATCTTAAACCCAAATCGGTCATTAGACCGAAATAGGTGAGTTATTATGATTTTATGACTTCTTTCCAACTCTTGTCAGCGTTTCTTTCGGCATCTTGCTTCCATTCGCGTTTCGCCATAGCCCGCTATGGCTTCAACGAGAATGTCGCAACCTGCTCGAAACAAACACTAACAAGAATTGAAATCTAATGACGATTTGGGTTAAAAGTGGCATTTGTGGGAGTGTGTGGTGTTAGATTCTCTGCACCTGTTTCACTCCCTTCACCATCTTCAGTTTCTTGATGAGCGCCTGCAAACGTGTAGTGTCTTCCAACTGCACAACTAAGTTGCCGGAGAAAAGGCCATCGTGACTGTCGATGTTGATGGAGCGCATCAGAATCTTCTCTTCTTTCGATATGATGCTTGTGATGTTGGATATGATGCCAATGTCGTCGTTTCCTATCACCTTCAGCGTGGTGGAGTATTGCGACGTGCCCTTTCCGCTCCATCGGGCGCGCACGATTCTGTAGCCAAAGCGTCGGCGCATTTCGGGTGCGTTGGGACAATCGGTGCGGTGGATCTTAATGCCGCCGCCCGCCGTTACAAATCCAAAGATCTTATCACCATAAATGGGGTGGCAGCAGGAAGCCAACTGGTAATCGATGCCCTTGAGGTTCTGGTCGATGGTAAGCACGTCGTCGCTTTGGCTCGACAGGTCCTCGACAGGTCCTTCGTACTCAAACTCCTCTGCCGAGCGGGCCTCGTGTTCCTTGGCGTGGTTTTCCTGATAGTTGCGAATCTCCACATACTTGTCGATGATGTCGTTGGGGTCGAGCTTTCCGTCGGACACTTGCTTGTAGAAGTCGGACACCTCCTTGAATCCCATCTTCTTGACAAGGTGGCCCATGATGCTCTCTTCTATCTCGATCTTCTTGTTCTTGAAACGGCGTTCCAGGAGTTCCTTGGCGTACAGGCCGTCCTTGACCTGGGTTTCCTTTAAGGCCAACCGTATCTTAGCACGCGCCTTGGCTGTGGTGACAATGCTGAGCCAAGCGCGCTTGGGCGTTTGGTTGCTTTGGGTGAGAATCTCCACGCTATCGCCCGAGTGCAACTCCTGGCGCATGGGCACCACTTTTCCGTTGACACGTCCGCCCACACAGGTGTTGCCGATCTTCGAGTGGATGCGATAGGCGAAGTCGAGAACGGTGGCGCCTGCGGGGAATTTGAAGAGGTCGCCCTTCGGGGTGAACACAAACATCTCCTCGGGGGCCAACGTCATCTTGAAGTTGTCCATCACCTCCATATTGTCGCCTGCTTCGAGCGCAGCCCGAATGTTGGCCAACCACTCGTCCATTTGGCCACCGCTCTTGATGCCCTTATAGCGCCAGTGGGCGGCCAGGCCGTGCTCAGCGATGTCGTCCATGCGCTCCGTGCGAATTTGCACCTCCACCCATTTGCTCTCAGGTCCGAGCACCGTGATGTGCAGACTCTCGTAGCCATTCGACTTGGGCACCGAGAGCCAGTCGCGCAAGCGCTTGGGGTTGGGCTGGTACATGTCGGTCACGATGGAGTAGGCCTGCCAACACAGTTGCTTTTCGAGGTTATAGGGCGAGTCG
Organism: Hallella sp.; assembly: GCF_037460745.1. NCBI lineage: Bacteria > Pseudomonadati > Bacteroidota > Bacteroidia > Bacteroidales > Prevotellaceae > Hallella > Hallella sp. The sequence goes on from NZ_JAXVAE010000101.1 coordinate 13,484, forward strand.
ATGATGATGCGGATGGCGAAGAGGTCGTAGATGCCCTTGAAACCGCACTTCTGCTTCTTCATCTTTTGCCAGATGGAGTGGATCGTCTTGGTTCGTCCCTTCATGTGGAACTTCAAGCCTGCCTCAGTTAGCTTCTCCTGTATGGGGGCGATGAACTGCTGGATGTAGGCGTCGCGCGATTTCTTGGTGGCGTTCAGCTCTTCCTTGATCATGTAGTAGGCGTCGTGCTCCAAGTATTTCAGCGACAGGTCTTCCAACTCGCTCTTCAAGCCGTAGAGGCCCAACTTGTGGGCCAGGGGGGCATAGAGGTAGCTGGCCTCCTCCGACACTTCATGGCGTGCCTCTTCTTGCTCCACGTCACGTATCTGTCGCATGATGTTCACACGATCGGCAATCATGATGAGGATGACGCGCATGTCCTCGGCAAAGCTCAAGAGCAAGTTGCGGAAATTCTCGCTCTCGATGACGGGATTCTTCTCGTAGAGCTTCTGAATCTTGGCCAATCCCATGACAATGCGTGCCACATTCTCGCCAAACAGTTGGTCTATCTCCTCGTGGTCGTCGTCGTTAGCAACGCTTCCATATAATAAGGTGGCAATTACTCCATCGCGGTGGAGACCAATCTCGTCGACGGCAATTTGTGCGGTTTGCAGCGATGTGAGGATGGGGTTGAGGCCAAATACGTCGCGATGGACATGCCCAGCAACGATGGCTTGGTGGATATATTTTCGAACTTTCTGTTCATCGTGATTTTCCAGAGAGCTGCCGATGGCTGTACGCAGATACTGAATGATCTTGACTGATGTCCTGACTTCCTCTGGTGTAAATTTGAATGTCTTTTCCATGGGCAATTTCTTGTTGTGTGTTTAATGACAATCTCTCTTCATGCAAAGTTATGAAAAAATGAAGATGCGGAGAAAAGGAACTAACAAAAAATTGTTAACTTTGCATAAGTAACACCTTAATACGCCGCCAACAACTTGTTGGGCGCGTTGGTTGTTGGGGTGGGCATGGGGCCGCTTGGAAGATGCGAGAGCGATAAGATCAATACATACCGACTTTTAAAATAATCATGACATGGAAAGAATCGCATTGATTACCGGAGCGACAAGTGGAATAGGGCAGGCATGCGCCCGCCGATTTGCACAGGGTGGGTACAACCTGATACTCACGGCGCGCAGGGACGACAAGTTGCAAGAGGTTAAGCAGCAATTAGAGAAGGAAGGAGTGGAGGTGCTCACGTTGACCTTTGACGTGAGAGACCGCGAGGCTGCCCATAAGGCTTTCGCCAGTTTGCCCGACGCGTGGAAGAACATCGATGTGCTGGTTAATAACGCCGGATTGGCACGTGGCCTTGAGCCCGAGTATGAGGGCGACTACCAGGATTGGGACGAGATGATCGATACCAATGTGAAGGGTCTGCTCACCATGACCCGTTTGGTGGTGCCGGGAATGGTGCAGCGCAACAAGGGCCATGTGGTGAACATCGGCTCGGTGGCAGGCGATGCTGCCTATGCGGGCGGAAACGTGTATTGCGCCACTAAGGCTGCGGTGAAAACCATTAGCGATGGCTTGCGTATTGATGTGGCCGACAGTTGCGTTCGCGTTACCAATGTGAAGCCGGGCTTGGTGGAAACCAATTTCTCCAACATCCGATTCCATGGTGACGAACAGCGCGCCAGTCATGTTTACGACGGCATTAAGCCCCTGACGGGCGACGACATCGCCGATGTGTGCTTCTACGCCGTAAGCGCTCCGGCCCATGTGCAGATTGCCGAGGTGCTTGTGTTGGCCACCCATCAGGCCAGCGGCTCGGTGGTGAAGCGTAATGTGTAAGCCCAAATAGGTGTAATGAACGATTGGGGAAAATAAGCTCACGGACGTTCATCCTGAACGCCCGTGTGCCCTTATAACTTAAAAATTGCAAAGAAACGGATGATTTCTTTGTGTATATAGCAGATTTCATTATATTTGTCCTTCGTTATGGGCATATTGTATATCGTACCCACTCCTGTGGGAAATATGGAGGACATGACCCTTCGCGCCATCCGCATCTTGAAGGAGGCCGATGTGGTGCTTGCAGAAGACACACGAACCTCGAGTGTCCTTCTCAATCATTTCGACATTCACAATCGCTTGGTGTCGCATCATAAGTTTAACGAGCACGGCACATCGCCCGCCTTGGTTCAACGTCTGCTGGCTGGCGAGACGATAGCGTTGGTGAGCGATGCGGGCACCCCTGGCATCAGCGACCCTGGCTTTTACTTGGCGCGCGAGGCCGTGAAGGCGGGGGTCACCGTGCAGACCTTGCCTGGCGCCACGGCGTGCATTCCTGCGTTGGTGTCGTCGGGCTTGCCGTGCGACAGGTTTTGCTTCGAAGGCTTTTTGCCGCAGAAGAAAGGTAGGCAAACCCACCTTGAGGAACTGAAGTCCGAGGATCGCACCATGATTTTTTACGAGTCGCCCTACCGATTGGTAAAGACGTTGAAGCAGTTTGCCGATACCTTTGGAGGCGACCGGCAGGTGAGCGTGGCCCGCGAGGTGTCGAAGGTGCACGAGGAACATGTTCGCGGAACGCTCAATGAGGTAATAGCCCATTTCGAGGAGGTTGAGCCCAAAGGCGAAATCGTCATCGTATTAGCGGGTAACGCGGAAGCCAACGAAACGGTGCGAAAGTCATCGGGCAAAGCGAAGGACAAGCGCGAGAAGACCAATGAGGAACTCTTGCACGAGATGCTTTACGGAAAGAAAAAAGATTAACGCTATCTATCTAACCTAATACTAAGAATATGAAAAAGTTGTTGTTGATTTCAGCCGTTGTGACATTATGTATGGCTATGGCCGGTTGTGGAGGAAAACGCCCGCCGCAGACCACTTACCAGCGTGTGGCCCCTAACGATTCGTTGGAAAAAATCATTGAGCAACGCGACAATGAACTCAACGACATGATGGCTACGCTCAACGATATCCAGGAAGGTTTTAGGGCCATCAACAAGGCTGAGAACCGGGTGAACATTGCCAAAGATGGAGAAGGAGCGGACAAGACGCAGCTGATTCGAGAGAACATCAAGTTCATATCGAGTAGGATGGATGCGAATAGGGCGCTGATAAAGAAACTTCAGAAACAGTTGAGAACCAGCGGTTTTAAGGGCGATGAGATGAAGAGAACCATCGAGAACATGCTGAAACAACTGGAGGATAAGGACCTGCAGTTGCAGCAGTTGCGAGCCGAGCTCGACGCCAAGGATATTCACATTGCAGAGTTGGACGAAACCATCAACAACCTGAACAGCAATGTGTCGAACCTGACGAGCGAAACCGAGCAGAAGACACAGACCATTAACAACCAAGTGCAGCAACTCAACACCGCTTGGTTTGTGTTTGGAACGAAGAAGGAGCTGAAGGACCAGCACGTCATCGTGGATGGTAAGATTTTGCGGTCGAGCTTCAACCATAACTATTTCACGAAGATAGACATTCGTGTTACGAAGGAGATTAAGTTCTACTCGAAGGCTGCCAAGTTGCTGACCAATCATCCATCTGGTAGCTACGTGTTGCAGCGCGACGCCAATCAGCAGTTTGAATTGCGCATTACCAATCCCCAGCAATTCTGGAGCACCAGTAAGTATTTGGTGGTGCTGGTCAAATAAGTTAGGTTGTGAACCCTCATAAGGTATAAACGCCTTTGTGCAAAGCAAACGATGGGGCCTTCTCGTTCCTCCTGTTTGCGGCATAATAAGAAGCCAGTTCTTGTGTTACCGAGTTGTCGCAAGAACTGGTTTTCTTATTTGTTTTGTTGGGATAGTTCTGAAAAAACTGTGCTTACTTTAGTCGTAAAATAGAGTGCGCAAATGCCTTTTTTGTGGCATAAAACGGTTGCGATTTTCCTGAGAGTCGACCATTGGGCATGACTTGAGTTGCGGTTTGGCATGTATCGAACCTCGATAGCTTCCCAATCGCGGTACGGTTAGGCGTCTCTTGTGGGGCGATTAGGCATCTTTCACAAAGATAGAGACATGATGTTGAGTGCTGAATCGAACGATTGCTGGATAAGCTATTGTTAGTCAGCAGATTACCAAAAAGGCATGAGAAGCGCGTATTTGCGGCCAACAATACTCTTGTTTAAAAGAAATGTGTAGTTCTTGCTATAGTTTGTTGCGTAATTTGCAGCCTGAAGTTCCCTTGGGAGGGTTATCGTTTCGTCCTAAAAAACTGCTGCATGATGTCGCGACATTCAGCCTCGAGCACTCCTGTAAGAACGTTGCACTTAGGGTGAAAGGCGTGGGGAGCCAATTGAGCATATCCTCTTTTTTCATCAGGGGCGCCATACACCACACGCTTAATTTGGGCCCATCCTATGGCGCCGGCGCACATGACGCAGGGTTCCACGGTGACATATAGCGTGCAATCGGTGAGATATTTGCCGCCGAGCAGGTTGGCCGCCGCCGTGATGGCTTGCATTTCGGCATGCGCCGTAACATCATGCAATGTTTCGGTGAGGTTGTGGGCGCGGGCGATTATTCTGCCACGAGCAACGACAACAGCGCCTATGGGAATTTCGCCTTCCGCCAAGGCTTGGTTGGCTTCTTGAAGCGCCATACGCATGAAGTGTTCGTCGGTTTGTTGTTGGGAGGAGATAGACATGATGATGAATTTTCAGCAAAAGTACGAATAATATTTTGAAGAGTTAATGATTATTGCTATTTTTGCAAGAAAATCATCATCGTCGATATGGCCGAACACAATGATCTGGGAAAATGGGGCGAGGAGTATGCTGCCGTTTATTTGCAGAAGCAAGGATATGTCATCTTGGATCGCGACTGGAGATATGGTCGCAGCAAGAGCGATATAGACATTATCTGCAAGAGTCCGGATATGAGAACCGTGGTATTTGTGGAGGTGAAGACGCGCGCAACAGAGCAAATACTGGCACCAGAAGACGCTGTGAATGTGCAAAAGGTGCGCCATATAGGAAGGGCCGCCCACAATTATGTGCAGATGTACGACGTTGTGGAAGAGTTGCGGTTCGACATATTAACGATTATCGGCCGCAAAGGCAGCGATGATATACAAATCAATCATATAGAAAATGCTTTCAATCCTCTCCTTGTATAACAAGCTTGTCCGCAAAGGAAACTCGAAAGAGTATGTGCTCTATGAGATGGACGAGACCGACAGCACCAATCTGCGTGTGCGCGAGGTGGCGCAGGCCAATCGGGCGGTAATCGAACAGGCGAAAGCCTTGGCGGTTGTGCTAACAACGGTTTTTCAGACCGCCGGGCGCGGTCAAGGCACCAACACTTGGGAAAGCGAGCGGGGCAAGAACTTGCTGTTCTCCATTCTTGTTCACCCTTCGATGGTGCCCGTGCAGAGCCAGTTCCTGCTCTCCATGATGGGAGCATTGGCGCTCAAGGAGGCTTTGGACGCTTATGTGGCTGAGGGAATTACGCTGAAATGGCCCAACGACATATATTGGAACGACAAGAAAATTAGTGGCACGCTCATAGAGACCTCCCTTTCGGCCAGACATATCAAGGACTGCGTGTTTGGGGTGGGGCTCAACGTGAACCAAGCTTCTTTCTCAGATGCGCTGCCCAACCCTGTGTCTTTGAACCAAATTGTTGGGCACGAGGTGGATAGGGGAGAACTGTTGGAGAAAATCCTATCGTCGTTCGTCAAATACTACAAGATGATTGAAGAAGGTTCCTATGGCGACATCTCGGCCCTCTATCATGAGGCCCTCTACAGAAAACATGGGTTCCATAAATATCGAGACCGGGAGGGCGAATTTGAGGGGGCCATTGTTGAAGTGGAGGACAATGGGCATTTGGTGATGCGCGACCGTGAGGGGCACATTCGGGTGTACGCCCTGAAGGATGTGCAATTTGTGATTTAGACTTATCTTTCTAACAATTATCATATTAAATTATGGCAAGATTCAATCGTATACTTCTCAAGTTGTCGGGCGAGAGCCTGATGGGAAAACAGAGTTATGGCATAGATCCTGAGCGTTTGGCTGATTACGCTCGCCAGATTAAGGAAATCCACGAGATGGGAATTCAGATAGGTATCGTCATTGGGGGTGGTAACATTTTCCGTGGCTTGACCGGTTCTCAGAAAGGTTTCGACCGCGTGAAGGGCGACCAAATGGGTATGTGCGCCACGGTTATCAACTCATTGGCCCTCAGTTCTGCCTTGGGTGCCATTGGCGTGAAGACTAAGGTGCTGACCGCCATTCGCATGGAACCCATCGGTGAGTTCTATAGCAAGTGGAAAGCCATTGAGGCCCTTGAGAACGGCTATGTCTGCATCTTCTCAGCAGGCACGGGCAGTCCCTATTTCACAACCGATACGGGCAGCTCTTTGCGCGGCATTGAGATTGAGGCCGACGTGATGCTCAAGGGCACACGTGTTGACGGTGTGTATACGGCCGACCCCGAAAAGGATCCTCAGGCTGAGAAGTTCACCAAGATTACCTATAAGGAGGTGTTGCAGCGTGGATTGAAGGTGATGGATCTTACGGCCATTTGCATGTGCCAGGACAACCACCTGCCCATCTATGTGTTCAACATGGACGTTGTGGGCAACTTGAAGAAAGTGCTCGACGGTGAGGAAATAGGAACGTTGGTTTACTAACCATTCAACCGATAGACCCACAACCACCTACCCATCGATACAGTTTGAGTGTCGGTCGGTAGGTGGTTGTTTTATTTATATAAAAACGGGACTCACGCTCCCCCCCGGCAAACGTAGAGTCCCGATAAATCGTGATAAATACGAGTAATCGTGATGATTATATTTTTCCTTATTACTAAATACTCAGTTACCAGGTTAGTTTTACAAGGAAACTCTTATTTCAATCAATTCTTGATTACAATGGCAAATTTAATGCATTTTTCCCATTTATGCAGTTTCATTGATAGTGGTAATGGTTTCATTTATACGCAAAAGGAGTTTCATTCCTACGAATGAAACTCCTTTTCTTTCCATTGTCCGGGTGTCATGCCTGTTTTCATCTTGAACACCTTGTATAAATGGGCATGGGATGAAAACCCACATTCGGACGAGATGGCGTCGTTGTTGAAATGGGGACGCTCCAACAACATTCGCTGCGCCTCTTGGAACCTTATGTCGCTGAGCCACGTTCTGAACGAACTCTTCAGGTAACGTTCGAAATATCGGCTCAACTCGTTGCGTGGAACGGATATCCTACTCGATAGTGTCGACATGTTGATAGAGGAGTCTCTAAACCCGCCGGTCTCACACCAGAGCTTTAGTTTGGTGGCTATTTCCGTAGCCCTCGTCTCAGATAAGCAGCCGTCTTCATTGGTGTCTTCTGCCTTAATGGCATTTTCCGCGGTTTCTATGCTCGGCGCTTCCTCTTGCATGGCAATATCAACAGGAACCATATTGAAGCCATATCCGATAAAACTCATGACAAAGATGAATAGGGCGATAAGCATCAAGGGGAAAATGATTAATAGCAAGGGGCGGTAAACGATGGCGGTGGTCAACATCAACACTGCGGCAGCCGTTAGCAATGCATAGCACGACCAAGTGTACTGGTCGTAGGGTAGAAGGTCGGCCGACGACTCTTTCTCTATGATTTTCCGATGATGTCGGATTTCTCTGCCCGTTGTTACAAAGCAATAAAGCATGCTCAGCACATAGAGGGCAATCATCACAAATGTCAATGAGCCAATGTTCAAACTTCTATATTTGATGAAACCGATTAGGAACACCAAAAGTATGAATGCGTAACTTCCAAAGCCCACGATTTTATATTGTCGACGGCCTTCGCGAAAACAGATGACGTTGAAGATGGCGTACGAAATCGTAATGGAAACGGGCGTATAGAACAACACGTTGACCACAGCTCCACTCATGTCGCTTTTGCTCCGAATGTCAAACGTCATTTGAAGAACGTAATGGATGGCCAGAAGCAGCATGGAAGCAAAGATGAGCCAACGAGACGTTTCGTAGCGTTGATGGATCCATCGAATTTGAAAGCGTGATACTGCTAACATCAAGGCCATCATGGTAACCATGGTGCAACTAAGTAATTGTATGATGAATAATGTGCTCATGGCAAGCTGGTTAGTTTGCGTTACATCCTTCTTTAGGAAATAAATTGTAGATTCATTTCCGTTTGGCCAATTGGCAGACAGGCCTTCGCACTCTTGGGGTAGAGCGTGAAGGCCCGTTGTTATTTTGCTTGAGCGGCTGCTCCCTTGTTGCTAATGATGGATACCAGGACATAGAGCGCAATGATGATCCACCAAGGCTGTAAGAGGCCCTTGAATCCGCTGTTGATGATGCTGGCGATGAGGATGGCGGCCGACAGACCAATAAAGCTATACCGTATTTCGTTGCCCTTCCATCCCCAATGCTTGAATTTCAATGCAAACATGGGAATCTCGGAAATGAGAAGCCAAGAAGTTATCAGCATGAGGATGATAAGCAGGGCAAATGTGAAGTTGTAGCTTTCGAGCCAATCGCTGCACGAGATGATAAGCGAGCCCCAGAACAAGGCGTTGGCTGGGGTGGGCATGCCAATGAAACCCATCGATTGCCTTTCGTCAAGATTAAACTTGGCCAATCGCAAAGCCGAGAAGGCCGCCATGATGTAGGCCGCAAAGGGCAAGATGGACGAAATGGGATCGAGCGCAGAGGGCAGGTCCAAAACGAGCAATTGGGAGAAGAGAATGGTGGACGGCGCTACACCAAACGTGACGTCGTCGGCCAATGAGTCGAGTTCCTTTCCGATAGGTGATGAAACGTGCAAGGCACGGGCGCTCATGCCGTCGAAAAAGTCGAAAACCGCTCCGATGATGATCCACATCATAGCCAACTCGGGCTCGTGAAAAAACGCGAAACAAGTAGCTATGCATCCCGAGATTAAGTTGCAACATGTGATGCTGTTGGGAATATGCTTCTTGATGCTCATAGTCAATCTTATTTTTATAGTTGATCCTAATGGATGATTCTGTTCGACTCTGTTGAAGGGCTTATTTCAACTTGGCGATGATGGTTTGGTCGCCAACGGTCTTTTGCCCCATCTTCACGCAGATCTCTGTTCCGAGAGGGAGGAACACGTCAACACGGCTTCCCAGCTTGATAAAGCCAAGATGCTCGTCGATATAGCAATCTTCGCCCTCCTGAGCATAGGTGACGATGCGACGAGCCATGGCACCAGCTATCTGGCGGCACAGGATATCTGTTCCGTCCTCTGTGGTAATCATGATGTCGGCGCGCTCGTTCTCCTCGCTGGCTTTGGGCAACCATGCCTTATGGAAGTTGCCATCTTTGTGGTGAACAAACTTAACCTTTCCGTCAACGGGGAACCAGTTGGCGTGAACATTAAACAAACTCATGAAGATGCTAACCATGATTCGTTTGTCGTGGAAATACTGGTTTTCCTCGACCTCCTCAATGACGACGATCTTTCCATCTGCGGGAGCAACGACAATCTTGTTGGTGTCCTCAACGTTAAGGTATCGTATGGGACACTGGTAGAAGTTGAGCACAATGCCATAGATGACACCAAACACGGCCAGGAAGATTCCAAAAGGCCATTTGGTTTCAAAACTGTACCATAATCCGGTGGCTACTACAATAATAAATATGAGGCTGAATACGAGCGTGTCGTTTCCCTCGCGATGGATTCGCACTTTTTTTAGTTTCTTGATTCTCTTACCCATTTTTAGTAGGTGTTGGCTATTTCTTGCAAAGGTAAGGGTTTTTTATTTATGTGGCAAATTTTTAGAGGGTTCTTTTGGCTATGTCGACATTAAATAGTAACTTTACCGCTCAAAACGCCGATATTCATGGAAGATTTTATACATTTACACGTCCACACCCACTATTCCGTCCTCGATGGCCAATCGAAGATACCTCGTTTGGTAGACAAGGCTGTTAAGGATGGCATGAAGGGCATGGCCATCACCGACCACGGTGTAATGTATGGCATCAAGGAGTTTGCAGACTATTGCGCGGGGGTCAACAAAGGCCGGAAGAAAGAAGGTCTTGAGCCGTTCAAGCCCATCTTTGGTTGCGAGATGTATGTGGCCCATCACCACAAGGAGAGCAAGAGCGCAAGCGACGGCGACAAATCGGGCTATCACTTGATAGTGCTCGCAAAGAATTTCAAAGGCTATAAGAACTTAATAAAGTTGGTTAGTCGCGCGTGGGTCGATGGCTTTTATTTTAAGCCAAGAACCGACCGCGGGGATTTGGAAAAATACCATGAGGGCTTGATTATCTGCTCGGCGTGTATTGCCGGTGAGGTGCCCGCCAAGATACTGAATGGTGACATTGAGGGGGCCCGCGAGGCTATAGAGTGGTATCGGCGTGTGTTTGGCGAAGACTACTATTTGGAGATTCAGCGCCACGAGGTGAAGGATCCGCATCAGCGTGCCAATCGCGAAACATTCCCGTTGCAACAGCGTGCCAACAAAGTGATACTTGAACTTGCCAAGGAATATGGCATCAAGGTGGTGTGTACCAACGACTGCCACTTTGAGGATCAAGACACGGCCGAGGCTCACGACCACTTGCTCTGCCTTTCCACCAATAAAAAGCTCGACGATCCAAGCCGCATGCTCTACACCAAGCAAGAGTGGTTTAAGACTCGGGCCGAGATGAACGACGTGTTCTCGGATGTGCCAGAGGCGCTCACTAATACGCTCGACATATTAAATAAGGTGGAGATCTATAGCATCGACCATGGACCCATCATGCCATTTTTCCCGATTCCTGAGAGTTTTGGCACAGAGGAATTGTGGCGCCAAAGGTACTCGGACGAGGAAATCTATAAGGAGTTTACGACCGACGAGAATGGCCAAAATCCCTTGCCACCCGAGGAAGGACGCAAGAAGATAGAACTATTGGGCGGTGTCGACAAACTTTACCGCATTAAGTTTGAAGCCGACTATTTGGCTAAATTGACATACGAGGGAGCCAAGAAACTCTATGGCGACCCTGTGCCCGAGGATGTGTGTGAGCACATCAACTTCGAGCTTCACACCATGAAGACAATGGGCTTCCCAGGTTATTTCCTTATCGTGCAGGACTTTATCAATGCTGCACGTAACGATTTGGGCGTATGGGTAGGTCCGGGCCGTGGCTCTGCCGCAGGATCTGTGGTGGCTTATTGCTTGGGCATAACCAGGATCGACCCGCTGAAATACGACTTGCTGTTTGAGCGTTTCCTTAACCCGGACCGTGTGAACCTTCCTGATATCGACACCGACTTCGATGATGACGGAAGAGGTAAGGTGCTTCGATGGGTGATGGATAAGTATGGCCATGAGAACTGTGCCCACATCATCACTTATGGAAGTATGGCCACGAAGAACTCCATTGCCGATGTGGCGCGTGTGGAGGAATTGCCGCTCGACCGGACGAATGCCCTCAAAAAGGCCATTCCTGAGCGTCTGCCAGACGGCATGAAGATGAATCTGACCAATGCCATCAAGTGTACGCCTGAGTTGCGCGACGCAGAGGTGTCGGTCAATCCGAAGGAACGCAATACCATTAAGTATGCCAAGCAGCTTGAGGGTACGGTTCGAGGGGTTGGTATTCACGCTTGTGGTTTTATCATTTGCCGCGACCCCATCAGCGATTGGGTGCCCATCTCTACTGCCGACGACCCAGATTTTCCCAACCTGAAGTGTGCGGTAACGCAATATGATGGCCATGTCATCGAGAGCACCGGACTGATCAAGATGGACTTCTTGGGGCTGAAGACGCTCTCTGAGTTGAAGGAGGCATGTAAGGTCATCAAGCAAACACGTGGCGAGGACGTAGACATCGACAATATTCCCATCGATGACGAACTAACTTACAAGTTGTACCAGGAAGGACGCACTATCGGTACGTTCCAGTTTGAGTCGCCGGGCATGCAGAAATACCTTCGTGAGTTGCATCCTACTGTGTTTGAGGACCTCATCGCCATGAACGCGCTTTATCGTCCAGGCCCTATGGATTACATTCCCGATTTTATTCGAAGGAAGCATGATCCGAGTTTGGTGCAGTATGATATTCCCTGCATGGAGAAATATCTGAAGGACACTTATGGCATCACGGTCTATCAGGAGCAGGTGATGTTGCTTAGCCGTCAGCTTGCAGGATTCACTCGTGGTCAGAGCGATGCGTTGCGTAAGGCCATGGGTAAGAAGAAGAAAGCCATTGTAGACCAAATGCACCCCTTGTTTATCGAGGGAGGCAAGAAAAATGGGCACGACCCGAAGGTGCTTGATAAGATTTGGACCGATTGGGAGAAATTTGCTTCCTACGCCTTCAATAAGTCGCACGCCACTTGCTACTCTTGGGTGGCTTACCAGACGGGATACCTCAAGGCCCATTACCCTGCCGAGTATATGGCAGCCTTGATGACACGCCGTTTTGCCATTCGTACGGAGATAGCCAAGCTCATGGAAGAGTGCAAGTCGTTGGGCGTCGAGACGTTGGGCCCCGATGTCAACGAGTCGTATGTGGGCTTTGGTGTGAACGACAAGGGCGCCATTCGCTTTGGTCTATCGGCCATTAATGGCATGGGTAGCAGCGCCGCCGATATGATTGTGCAGGAAAGGCTTGCCAACGGGCCATTTAAGGACATCTTCGATTTCGCGGAAAGAGTGAGCTTGAAGGATGTAAACCGTAAGTCGTTTGAGAGTCTTGCCCTGAGCGGTGCTTTCGACTGCTTTGGGTTGATGCGCGAGCAATATGTGGCGCCCAACGGCAAAGGAGAGGTGTTCCTCGACTCTTTGGTGCGCTTTGGAAAACAATACCAGCAGTTCAAAGTCGCTGCCGCCAACTCCCTCTTTGGCATGTCGGACGATGTGGGATTCACTACTCCCGCCATTCCCGAAGCTGAGCCGTGGAGCGGCATCGATCGGCTGAATAAGGAGAAAGAACTGGTGGGCATCTATCTTTCCGCTCATCCGCTCGACGATTATTCGCTGATATTGCATAAGATGTGCAACACGCTTTGCAAGGATGTGGTGAAAGACAATTACGAGGAACTGGCCGGTCGTGAGGAAATCACGTTTGGTGGCATTGTCACTCATGTTAACCAAAGGTTCAACAAACAGGGAAAGCCATTTGGCATTGTCACCATCGAGGACTTTGAGGGGCCCGGAGAAATAGCCTTGTTTGGCGAAGACTGGGGCAAATGGAGCGGCATGCTCACCGAAAACTGCTCGGTGTATATCACAGGCAAGTGCGATAAGCGGTACGCAACCAGCAACAACTATTATTTTAACATCAATAGCATCGAGTATTTGCAAACCGTTAAGTCCGAACGGGTCAGCCGGTTTACCATCAATGTGAATGGCAATGATATTGACACGGCAATGGTGAACGACATCTTGACGACAATGGGAGACAAGCCTGGAAAAACGGAATTGTACTTCAACATCAAAGATGATGAGAACAACACCAACATATTGCTTAAGTCGTCGGCAAGACCGATTGAGGTGAGCAAAGAACTGGTGAACTATGTGGATCAAAATGACAAACTAAGTTATTCGGTCAATTAAGCTTGCGGCTTGGATGAGCGGAAAAGAACTTAGAAATAAACAATAATATGATGAAACTGACAATCAGATCATTAGACACAATTCGTGAGACGGCACGTGAGTTTGTCGCCAACATGGGGCAAGCCAGTGTGTTTGCTTTTTATGGAAAGATGGGAGCCGGTAAAACAACATTCGTTAAAGCCATCTGCGAGGAGCTTGGGGTGGAGGATGTCATTACGTCTCCAACATTTGCCATCGTCAACGAGTATCAGTCGACAAAAACGGGAGGCCCCATTTACCATTTCGACTTCTACCGAATCAAGAAGCTTGACGAGGTCTATGACATGGGCTACGAGGATTACTTCTATAGCGGAGCTCCGTGCTTCTTGGAATGGCCGGAACTTATTGAGGAAATTCTGCCGAACGACGCTGTCAAAGTGACAATAACTGAGCAAGAGGATGGCACGAGAATCGTGGAGTTTTAGTTAGATTGTAGCTTGAACAAAATGACTTAACACTTTGCGTAACAAAAAGTTAATTATTCATTATTAAACAATAATATTCAATGGAAGTACAGATTACTAACGAGAATTTCGAGACTTACAGAAACGGCGAGTTACCTTTGGTGGTTGACTTGTGGGCTACTTGGTGTGGTCCTTGCCGCATGGTTGCACCTATCATCTCTGAGCTGGCACAGGAGTATGACGGTAAGGTTGTCATCGGTAAGTGCGATGTTGAGGAGAATGATGATGTGGCCTCTGAGTTTGGCGTTCGTAACATTCCCACAATTCTCTTTTTCAAGGGTGGACAACTTGTCGACAAGTTTGTGGGTGCAGCAACCAAGGGTGTGCTCGAAGAAAAAGTAAAGGCTTTGTTAGACTAAGCCCACATCCTGAAATCATCATTAAGTGATGATTACTGGCCATTTTCCTGTCGAATCACAGGGGTGCACAACGTATGGATTAGTGCTTCCTTAGGGTTCAACAGAGAAATGGCCTTTTCAGTTTGGCTCATTTTTCTCTTTCGGGCAGAACCACACGCCTACAGGTAAAACAAACCTATTGCGTGGGATTAATAATATAAAATAGTTTACTAAAAACCTTAAATTAGTAGACGAAGTCTTTTCGTATATTCTTTAGATTTTTTATCGTGCGCATACGCATATCTGCACGATAAAAATCCAAAGACGTTCAAATTAGGACACAACGCCCCTTTCCCCATTGCTGTCGACATCTTCCACGCAGTCACCGCCACAGAGGGAACACGCCAGACATGGCTGACATTATCTCGTCACACTGGTAGCCGTTGTAGGTAGAACTGCGAACACCAAGAGAGCCGTTGACGACTTTGGCAAGTGAAAGCGCATAAAAAGCCTTGCTTGCGTAATAAATTCCTCCGAAAGGAGTGGTTTTCTCAGATTTTTGTTTACCTTTGCCATATGTCAGAAATTCTTTATTTGAGTTTTTAGCAGCACTAAGGTAAGTGAATTTCCTGACTTATGCAAGCATAGGATAATTTGTTGTTATCCAATGACTTGCTTTCCTGTAAAATTATAAGTCTGCTAGTTTAAGGAAAAACCTAATAAGATGAAGTCTACGAGATTGTTGTTTGTCATGCTTTGGGCGTGGCTCGCGCTCTCTGTCCAAGCACAAGAGGGAGCATGGAAAGGTGAACTGGATTTCCAGGGAGCCAAGTTGCCATTGGTGTTTCATTTTGCTGATAATGGTTGCACTATGGATTCGCCTTCGCAGGGTGCCAAGGGTATTCCAGCCCAAAGGGAAATTTTGGCCGACGGCACCGTTCGTGTGACAATAGCGGCCATTGGTGCTACTTTTGAGGGAAAGAACGACGGAAATGCAATTCGTGGAACTTTTACCCAAATGGGGATGAGATTCCCTTTAATCCTTATGCCCGGAACTTTACAAGTAAACCGTCCACAGACTCCAGTTCCGCCCTTCCCCTATAAGGAGGAAACGGTTTCTTTCGCCAATGATGGTTTCACGTTTGAGGGGACGTTGGTGTTGCCGGTCCATTGTGATAGAAATACCCCTGTGGTGGTAATGGTCACGGGAAGCGGTCTGCAAAACCGCGACGAGGAGATGTTCGACCATAAGCCTTTCGCTGTGATAGCCGATGCGCTGGCTCGGCAAGGCATAGCGTCGTATCGCTACGATGACAGAGGCTACGGTCTTGAGGGATATCAGATGGATGCGTATACCACTGGCGATTTTGCGGGCGACGCGCAAGTGGCGCTGAGAGTCATGCGGAAAAGATTTGGCAAGGTGGGTGTCCTTGGGCATAGCGAGGGTGGAACCATCGCACTCATGATGGCAGAACAAGGAATGCCCGATTTTATAGTTACTTTGGCGGCCATGGCTGCCTCGGGTAAAGAAACGTTGATGAGACAGAATCGTGCCAGTATGGCCTCGTTGGGGCTATCGCAAGGTATCCTTGACACTTGTTGCGCTGTTGTGCAACAGGCTTTTGAAGGGTTGGCAGAAGGTAAGAAAGTGGAACAACTGTCGTTTGAAGGCGTTCCTGCTGAACTCAAGCCGGTCTTTGAGAGCTCGGTCAAGCAGTGCGACACGCCCTATCTTCGCTATTTGCTAAATGTTGATGTCAGCAAATCGCTTGACAAGGTAAAATGTCCAGTTTTGGCTTTAAATGGTACGAAGGATACCCAAGTAGATTGTGCGTTAAACATTCAGGTGCTGGAGTCGGGGCTTATTAACAGCCGGCATGAAATTAAGAAGTTTGAAGGTTTGAATCATCTTTTCCAACATTGCACAACAGGTAGCGTGCTCGAATATCAACAAATAGAAGAAACTATTGCGCCAGAGGTGCTTCAGGCCATCATAGGTTGGTTGAAAACTTTGTAACGGTATCATTTTCTCCGCTTCAATACGAGGGTTTGTGTGGCGACGAAGGGAAACTCTCGTACCTGAGCGTTGACCTAATGTCTGTAAACCACACGGAACAGGCCTTGTTGTAATGTGAAACAATGTGGCGTTTTCGTTTAGCAAGATGAGGGCAGAGTGTGCTCGGGTGTGGCTGTGGCGTCAAAAAACTGGGAAATGCTTTGCTCTATGGAAGAAAAAGCGAGGGTATTCATGTAAAAAGGCTTGCAGTCTCACGACTACAAGCCTTTTCAAAAAATGATTGCTTTATACGTTATTATTGTAAGAGAGATCTGATTTCTGAGAGAGGACGCTCCTCCTGAGTACCGTCAGGACGTGTTACCATGAAGTGGTCGAAGGCTGAACGGCCGTTAACATACTTAACCACAGCAACGCCGCCTTCGCGAAGTTGAACGGTGAAATAGCCATTGCGCTTGCCGTCCACATACTTGCCGTGGAGTTTCTCCTTGCCATTGGCGTAGTAGGTGACAACGTCACCATTGAAGATGGTATTCTTGTCGTTGCCGAGGTCTACGAAGTTGTAGCCGCCCTCTGCCTTCAAGGTGCCATCCATATAGTAGTCCTTGAACACGTCTTTCTTGTCGACACCATTGCCCTGAGTCATCAGCAGGCGATAGTAGCTTGCCTGACTGGCGTCGGAAACGCTCAACTGGTCAGCAGAATAGTAGATGGTGTCGGCTACTACTACAGCGTCGTTACTCACATGCTTGCTGGCGAAAGTTGCGACAGACATCAGCATCATCATCGAAATCAAAGCGATTTTTTTCATTTTAGTACCTCCTTAAATTTTTAGTCTTGGTTTAATTTTCTGGTGCAAAGGTATACAAAAAATATGTATCAGCAATGATTCATTAACATTATTTTATAATTAATTTTCGGTTTATAAAAACTGAAAGTGTCTAATTGACTTTCAGTTTAAAAATGCAATATTTAACATTCTGTGCTTACATTTTTGTTTTGGTGTCCGCAAACAAAGGCTTATAAAAGGGCTATTGCTTTACAATATGTTAGTTTTGATGCGGAAAACGACACTTTGGTATTGTTACTCATATTATAATATAAAGAAGGAATGTGATTGAAATGTAAATATACGTGATTTAATTTACAAGTTGACATAAGTCAAGTGCTGCTTGCTGACTAAGTGTTTCGTCTATCCACCTTTCTGTGTATTTCTGCTATCACAATGCCTTTTTTGCGTAACAGGCATCTTTTGTAGATTGGTGCTTATTTCTAAAACTGGCGAATAAAGTCGCTGTTTGTAGTTAAAACGATGCAAAACAGCAAAACCAGCTGCCTAAGTGATGTTGTGCTTAAGCTGCTGGTTTTGTCAAGGGTTCCCTAACCAACATGGTGGTTGGGGTAGGGTTAGGGGTTACAGGTTTTATAGCGAGCGTTTCCAACACAACTGTTGGGCATCTGTATGTGGAGCATTTCGCAGATGGTGGGCGCGATATCTACTATGTACGAAGGCTCGCTGGTTTCTCCATGCTTTACATTCCAACCAAATAACACGAACGGGATGTGCGAGTCGTAGGGGTTCCATTGCCCATGGGTGGTTCCTTTGTAGTCTGCCGATTTGTCAACGTTTTCAAATCCCGCCTTGGGCACATAGAACAAGTCGCCACTGCGTTTCTTGTTGTATCCGTTCACGATGCGCTCACGGATGGGTTGGGGGATGGATGTGGTAAGCGCTTTGTCGTAATCCACAACATACAGGATGTTTTCGTCTTTTTCCAGTTCCTTGATTACTGCGGCCTTTACCTCATCAATCGTTTTGCCGTTTTTCTCTATCAGTTGGTGGTTAAGGTAGATGCGTCCAGCATCTTCTGCCATAATCACGTCGCCAGCAATACCTAAAATGTTGCTGAGTCGATCCCTCATTGGTTTCCAGGAAGTCCATGTCTCCAGGCCTCCTGCGGGTATCTTGTGATCTTTTAGGAAGTTGGGATTGTGCGAGGCGCCATGGTCGGCTGTGAGGAAAAACAGGTAGTTGCCACGCCCCACTTTATCGTCCAATACCTTCAGAAAATGCGCCAACTGGCGGTCGAGCTCCATGTATGTGTCGTAGTTTTCCTTCCCTCTCGTTCCGTATGTGTGCCCGATGGCATCGGTCGACGACACGCTGATTGCAAGAAGGTCGGTTACTCCATCCTCGCCGAGATGCTCGTTGAGAAGCGTAGCTTCGGCCATTTGAAAGGTTTTAACTATACCAATGGGCGATGTCTTCACATCAGTTCCGGGCTTTACGCACAATTGTTTGTTCGTCTTTTTAACCCAATTGGGCAATTCGTTCATATAATAGGATGATGTGATGAAGTGACCTGCCGATTGGTCCCACCAATAAGCCGCATCGGCGGCGTGACCTGCTGGCAGAATTGCTGCGCGGTCTTTGAGAGCCACGCCAAACACCTTGCCTTGAAAGTCAGTGGCTATCTTTAACATGTCGCCAATACCCGTTGAGATGAGGTTGCGGGGTGACATCTTTCCTTCGCGACTGTTAGATCCTACACTCTTCACGGTTGAGTCGCCACAACAGTACATTTTTACGCCGTTCTCGTAGAAATTGTTTCCCGCAATTCCATTCAGTGCCGGGACGGCTCCTGTGTAGATGCAAGTGTGTCCAATGGAGGTAACGGTGGGCACGTAGTTGATCATCGTGTTCTCGAAACTAAAGCCCTCGTCGATCAAGCGACGCAAACCTCCATCTTGGAATTGGTCGTAATAATAATAAAGGTAGTCCCATCTCATTTGGTCAACTACTAAACCGACGATCAATTTGGGACGCTGAATGGCAGAAAAACTTGGCAAGGCCAAGGCTGCTGCAAAGAGAAATGAGATAATCTTTTTCATGAATCGTATAAGATTTGAATGTATTTGATAATATTTTTCAATTTGTGTATTTGGCTTTGACATACAGTTATGTATGGTGTCGGACGTTCACGGTTGAGTGCAAGGCTATACCCATTGTTTTCATTAAACAAGATGAGCCCGACCGAGTGTGCTCGAGCGTTGCCATGATGAGAATTGTTACCGGATACGGGAGCACTTATCTTGCAAATATACGTAATTTTCCACAAATTGTTAGCCAGCGGTGTGCGATATTTTGCCTATACGCCACAATTTTCGGTTAAATACTGTTAAATACCTCATTCCAATTCGTCTAAGTTTCATCAAATCAAAATAAATCCTTAATTTTGCATCAACAAAAATGATGGTTCCGTAGCTCAGTTGGATTAGAGCAACAGCCTTCTAAGCTGTGGGTC